>NZ_JBMFLY010000031.1:0-12170 GCF_049970955.1 Thermogladius sp.
GAGGAGGAGTGATACTGGTCTACCTCACTCTACTATTCGCGGGCCTCCTAAGTACTCTCTTCACGTACTTGGCTGTCACGGAGAAGGACCTACTGAAGGCGGCGGCTTACTCGGCTGGGCAGAGCATCGCCTACAGCATCCTGTTCCAAGTCTTCGCGGCGACAGACATACTGTTGGCCTACATCGCCATCTCCGTCGGCGTGTACTCTGGGCTGCTGATATTCATAGTTAGTAAAACCGAGAGGTTCGAGGTGTAGGCTTTGGGCAGGAGACTGCTTGGGCTGGTCCTCGTCTACTCCCTCGCGCTGGCGCTAGCCCTAGTAGTCTACGCTACCGGTAGCCTACAGCCACCCCACGAGATCAAACGGCTCGGGGTCTTCTACGTGGAGGAGACCCTCTTCGGGAACATGGCAGCGATGAGCCCGGAGGCCGTGACCGCTATTGTGTGGGACTACAGGGGTCTCGACACGGTTTACGAGACAGCCGTCTTCTTCCTCGCCGTGGTGGCGGGTCTAGCGGTGTTCAGGGTCTCCAAGACCCCACCGCTGAAGAGGGGCGTGGGGCTGACGGAGATATCCCGGACCTCCACGAAGATAGTGGCGGCCCTGATAGTCGTGGTCTCCGCCTCTATAGCCCTCCACGGCCACCTTACGCCGGGCGGCGGGTTCCAGGGCGGCTCAACCCTCGCTATAGCCCCCCTACTAGCGATCCCGATATTCTCCTACTACGCGCTCCTCGCGAGGAGGTTGACCCCGGGCCTCCTCGTCGCCCTCAGAGGGCTGGCCCTGACGGCGATAGGCCTCGTGGCTCTCCTGCCGGTGTTCAAGGGCCTCGAGGTAGTGACAAACATAAGGTTCTACCCCGCCTACATCCTGGGCCAGCTCGTCAGCGGCAGCCTGTTCCTCTACAACTCGTCGGAGTACATAGCCGTAGCCTCCGGGTTCGCTGCGGTCTTCCTCTACCTGTCCTTCGAGGAGGAGTTCTACGAGGAGGAGAGGGGCGAGGACCGTGAGTGAGGCCGGGCTGGTGTGGAGCATTCTCGTGGGGCTGCTGGCAGTCAACCTCCTGGTGTCCGTCTACGGGATCATTTACGGGAGGAGCCTGACGAAGAAGCTGATCTCCCTGACGATCTTCTCGGACACGGTCTACGTCTTCTTCATAATGGTGGGCTACAGGCTCGTCTACCCCGCTGTACCACCAGTCTACGTGGAGCTTACACGCGACCAGCTGGAGTACCTGGTGAAGCACGCGGTGGACCCCGTACCCCAGGCCCTCGTATTGACGGGCATAGTCATCGGGATGGCCGTGAACGCCCTGATCGGCTTCGGGATCATTCAGGCCTACAGGCTGAAGAAGACCGTGGCCGCGAGGGAGCTGGTCGGCTTCGAGGAGGTGGAGTAGCGTGTTCAGAGAGGTCCTAGTCACCCTCTGGCTCTTCCTCTTCTACATCGTCTACACCGGCAGCACTACGCCATACGACATAGCCACGGGCTTGGTCGTCGCCGCGCTCGTCGGGGTCCCCGCCTCGAGAGTACTCGTGTCAGACGAGAGGAAGCTGCTGGACGTCAAGCGCTACATCCACCTCTTCTACTACGCGCTGAAGTACATGACCGTGATCGAGTTCAAGGCTCACATGGACGTCGTGAAGAGGGTGTTCACGATGAGGCTGAACCCGGGCATCGTGAAGATACCCGTCTACGCCAAGAGCAGGTACGGGAGGCTGCTGATAGCCGTCTCGATCACCAACACGCCGGGCACGGTAGTGGTCGACGAGAGGGACGGCTGGTTCTACGTCAACTGGATAGACGTCGCCTCGACCAAGCCCGAGGAGGCGAGGCTGGCTATAAGCGCAGAGTTCGAGGACTACGCCTTCAAGATATTCGAGTAGGGGTGGGACCGTGAAGAGCCTGGTAGGGCTGGTCCCCCTCACCACCGTCCTGGGGGCCTTCACAACGCCCGTCGTCTACCTCGCCACGAAGTCGAGGAGGGCCACGTTCGCCTACGCGACGCTCTTCTCCCTGTCCGCGCTCGTCCTCAGCCTGGCCGTCGCCGTGGAGGTCTACGCCGGCAAGGAGGTCGTCGTCTACAACGCGGGAGGGTGGCCGGGGCCTGTCGGGATCGTCTACGTGGTGGACGGGGTCAACGCCCTCCTCGCGCTGGTAACGGCGTTCCTCTCCTTCCTCATCTTCGTGTACAGCTACGAGTACGTACGGGACTCGGGCTACCCGTGGTACCTGGTGATGCTGCTCGGGGCCGAGACGGGGCTGCTCGGCGTCATATACACGGGGGACGTCTTCAACCTGTTCGTCATGATCGAGGTAACGGCGATATCCAGCTACGGGCTCGTCATGTACTACAGGTGGAGGGCCACCTCGATCGTCTCGGGCCTGAAGTACGCCTTCATCGGCGCCCTCGGGACCACGGGCTTCCTCCTCGCACTCGCGATAGTATACGCCGTGTTCGGCAGCCTGAACCTGGTCGACATAGGCCTCAAGGCCATGGGCTACCCGGGCAGCGCGGTGACAGGGGGGCCGCTAGAAGACGCCGCGCTGGCCGTCGGGCTCGTCCTCGCCCTCTCGCTCTGGGCCTTCACGATCAAGAGCGGTGTTTTCCCCAACCACTTCTGGCTCCCCGACGCCCACCCGGCCGCCCCCACCCCTGTGTCCGCCCTTCTCAGCGGGCTCGTCGTCAACGCTGGGGCGGTATCCCTGTACAAGGTGCTGTACCTCGGCTTCAGCGCGTCTCAGCTACCCGGGGTGAGGGTAGTCGTGGAGTCGGTCTCGCTCATCGCCCTGGTGACGGGGTTGGCCTCCAGCTTCCTGGGAGGCCTGCTAATGGCCGTCCAGGCTGACGTGAAGAGGCTCATAGCCTACTCCACAGTCATGAACATGGGGTTCGTCTTCATGAGCATAGCTACGCTCTCGCCTATAGGGGTACTGGGCTTCGTCTACTACACGGTGGTCCACTCGCTGGCGAAGGCCACCCTGTTCCTCTCCGTGGGGCCGGTGATCAGGGCCGCGGCCTCGAGGAGGCTCGACAGGATAGCGGGCCTCGGGCGGATTATAGCGCCTTCGGGCGTGGCCCTCGCTGTGTCGACCCTTACGCTCGCCGGGATACCGCCCCTACCGGGCTTCCTGGGGAAGCTCCTGATATACCAAGCACTCTTCCAGTACAACGTCGCCGCGGCTGTCCTGTTCGTGGTATCAAGCGCAGTAGGGCTGGTCTCCTACATGAGGCTCTTCTACGTCCTACTCGTATCCCCGCCAACCCAGACCCCCGCGCCCGTCCACGCGCCGCTCATGAAGAGCGTGCTGGCCGTCTTGAGCGCCGTCCTCGTCGCGGCAGGCCTAGTGTTCACCTTCAGCAGGCCTGCCTTCGACTACGTGTTCTACGAGCCGGTCAAGGCCGTGGGAGACGTCGCGTCGTACCTCAAGTCTCTGAGCACCAGCCTCTACGGGCTGCCCGGATAGCGCCGTTTTTTTGCCGTTGCAGTCAATACCGTTAGTCCCACCCGAGTAGCCACTCCTTGATCACACAACGAGTGGGACTCACGTAAAATTTTGTTTGTATAATGTATTTATAAGAGTCATTACGGTATAACTTTACATGGGGGCCTACTTGGACTTCATGAATTTTGCTTTCCTCTGCCGGAGCAAGCCCGCGTCGAGGAATTTGAGGGTCGCGGTGATCGGCGCTGGGCCCGCCGGCCTCGCCGCGACGGGCTACCTCGTCTGCCGGGGCTTCGAGGTCGACGTCTTCGACAAGCAGCCTCTCCCCGGGGGTATGATGGTCTTCGCAATACCGCCCTGGAGGATCCCGAAGCAGAGGGTGCTCGAAGGCGTCAAGAGGCTGGAGGAGGTCTTCGGCGTAAGGTTCTACACCAGGACTAAGGTGTTCGCTGGAGAGGTGAGGCACGAGGAGGGAGACATGCTGGTCGAGAAGAGCGTCCCGCTGGAGCAGGTCGTCAACGACTACCACGCCGTCCTAATATCGACGGGCACCTGGGAGTCGAAGATCCCCAGGCTGCCCGGCGTGGGCTCCGAGGGGGTGGTCTCAGCCCTCGACTACCTCTACAGGGTCAGAGTCTTCGAGCTAGGCTTCACGGCGTCGCCTCCACCGAGGCCTAGGAGGGCTGTCGTGATAGGGGGAGGCTACAGCGCCATCGACGCGGCTGAGCAGGCCAGCAGGATGGGCGCCGACGCGACCATAGTGTACAGGAGGACCGTGAGAGAGGCCCCGGCCGGCGTATACGAGGTCGAGAGGGTCAAGAGGGAGGGCGTGGACTTCGTGGAGCTCGCCTCCCCCGTCGAGGTGGTGGCCGAGAACGGCCGCGCGAAGGGGGTGAGGTTCCAGAGGATGAGGCTGGGCCCCCCGGACGAGTCGGGGAGGCCTCAGCCGGTCCCCGTCGAGGGTGCCGACTTCGTCCTGGAGGCAGACCTCGTCATCTTCGCGACGGGGGAGGCACCCACCCCGCCGGTCTCGCGTAGCGAGGATGTCTTGAGGAAGCTGGGCCTCAGCCTCAAGAAGGACGGGTCTATATCGGTGAACAGGATCTACCAGACCAGCAACCCGAAGGTCTTCGCAGCAGGCGACGTGGTGACAGGGCCCTCTAGGGTCGGGCCCGCGGTGAGGTCCGGGCTTTACGCGGGGAGGTTCGTCGAGAACTGGCTCGAGACGCAACTGGTTAAGGCCCCCTTGACTGCCAGGTGAGCCCGCGTGGCGTCCGCTCCCCAGCCCAAGTACCTTAGGGTAATAGACCTGGGGGCCTGCATAGGCTGCGGCGCGTGCGAGGCGGTGTGCGACTTCCTACACGACGGCAGGCCGTTCATCAAGGTGTACAGGACATCGCTGGGCCTGGACATACCCCTCTCGTGCTTCCACTGCTCGAAGGCGCCCTGCGTAGAGGTCTGCCCGACCGGCGCCATGACGAGGGACCAGTCCGGGGCGGTGTACGTGGAGAAGAGCAGGTGCATAGGCTGCCTAGCCTGCCTCTACGCCTGCCCGTTCAGCATCCCGGAGCTGGAGCCCGTCCTCAAGGTCTCCAGCAAGTGCGACCTGTGCAAGCCGCTGAGGGAGATGGGGCTGACACCGGGTTGCGTGTCAATGTGCCCGGCCGGCGCTATCCTGTACGGTGAGGAGGCCATCGTCTACGAGGCCGGCAAGAAGAGGATAGCGGAGTCGATGGCAAAGGCTAGGTTCGAGGCGTTAAGGTAGCGGGTGTATGGACGCCCTCTACGCGGCTGCCCCGGCCCTGGCGCTCAGCGTATTGGCCCTCGCCCTCTCGGCGGGCAGGCGCGGCCCAGCCGGGTTGCTCATGGCTCTCTCGTCGGCATGCCTGTTCGCTTTCGCCGCGCTCCTCCTGTACAGCTACTCGGTAGTCGACTGGGTGTCGCTGGTACTCTCCGTGACGTCCTTCGCCCTAGTAGTTGTCGTCACGCTCTACACCACCTACTACGTTGAAGCGGAGAGGCTACCGAGGTCCCTCCCCTTGCTGGTCTCGCTGTTCGGCTTCTCCATATCGTTGACCTACCTGGCGGTCAACCTCATCTTGTTCGTCATAGCCTGGAGCTTCATGGAGATAATCGGCTTCGTGCTCGTCAGGATCGGCGAGGAGTACTCGACGGAGGGGTCGCTGAGAGCTGCTAGGGGGTACCTGCTCACCTCGACGACCGCTTTCGAGATAACCGCGTTCACGCTCATCGTTCTCTCGGTCCCGTCGATCGTCTCGTCATACTCCCCGAACGCCCTGTACCAGCCCTTCGCCGGCGCCACCCCGGTGGTGGAGGTCTCGAGCCCGGTGCTCCTGGCCCTCCTCCTCGCCGGGTTCGTCGCCAAGGCGGCTCTCTTCCCCCTCCACTTCTGGCTGCCGGGAGCCCACTCGACAGCGCCCTCGCCTGCGTCCGCCCTGTTGAGCGGCCTCACGACGCCCCTCGGCTTCTACGGGCTCCTCAGGCTGACCGAGATAGTCGACCTTACGGCGTGGTCGCAGTCGCTGGCCTACCTCCTGCTGGCCATGGGCCTGTCCTCCATCGCTTACGCGGGACTGGAGGCGCTGGGGCAGAGAGACGGCAAGTTGATGCTGGCGTACACGACTATCCTGACCAACGGCTTCACAGCCCTGCTCCTCGCGCTGTACCTGACCAGCCCTACCAGCACACTCCTGCTGGTGGCCGTAGTGCTCGTAATGCTAATGCAGATGGGCTACAAGACCGTCCTGTTCTGCGGCATGGGGCTAATAGAGCTCGCGTACGGGACGAGGTACATCCAGGGCCTGGCGGGCGTCTCCCAACAGCTGAGGACCTCCAGCCTGGGAGTGCTGATAGCGGTGTACACACTCATCGGAGTGCCCGGCACGGTCGGTTTCCTAGCGAAGCTCCTGTCGATGTACCTGCTACTCACCGGCGTCGTCGGGGGAGGCGGCCCTCCGGCGGTCGCGGCTCTAGCGGGGGCCGTCCTCTACATAGCCCTCTCCGCAGTAGTGGGGGTGAGGGTCCTCTCGGTGTACACGGCGAGCATGAGGTCTAGGAGGCCGCCCCTCGAGTTCAAGCAACCGAACACCCCGCTTGAAGCCGCGGTTCTGGCGATGGGCTTGCTGAGCCTCGCCCCGTCAGCCCTACTACAGGGCCTGGGCGGGCCGGGGTGGCTTGTAGCCCTGGCCGTGTCGACGCTCCCGATCCCGCTCTTGGTCTCCCTCCTACAGACCGCCAGGGTGGTGACCGGCGTTGCCCGAGCCCCTGTTTAAGGCCCTGGTCGACGCCCTCTCAATGGGGCTCGTGCTAGCGGGCGCCCTCTCGGTCGACTCGCGCCCGAGGCTCAGCAGGGCGCTGAGGCTAGCGGGCTTCGCGGTGCCGCTGGTCTCCCTAGTCTACGCTCCCCACGGGCTCCTGTGGTTCCAGTACTTCTTCCTAGTCCTCTCCTTCCTCGTCTCGATCGGCGTGAGCCTGCACAACGAGGACTACTACAGGATCGTGTACGGCTCGGCCTCTTACCCTCAGGCCGTCATAGACCTCAGCCTAGTCCTGCTCGAGGTGGCGTTCTCCTCGGTCAACCTCATCGAGCTATTCGTCGCCTGGTTCACCCTGGACCTCGTCCTCCTCCTCGTCATCCTGCTCGAGAGGGGGATGGAGAACTACAGAGTGGCCGTCACGTACATAGTTCTGAGCATGCTCCCCTGCGACCTCTCCCTGTTCACCTTCTGGGTGCTCGTCTCGGGCCGCACAGGCGTCTACGAGGCGTTCACAGCGAGCTTCGGCGAGCTCGCGGCGACGCCCGCGAGCGTGGGCCTCCTCCCCGCCCTGCTACTCGTGGTCGGCTTCACGGCCAAGCTAGCCCAGTTCCCCATTCACATGTGGCTACCGATCGTCCACCCGGAGGCACCCTCGCACGGCTCCGCCATCCTCAGCGGCCTGGTCGTGAAGCTGGGCGCCTTCATGCTCCTCATGACGCAGACCCTGTTCCAGTACCCGGCGGTGGTCAACGCCGTCCTGGTCGCCCAGGGCCTGGTCTCGTCGCTGTACGGTTTCCTGGCCGCGTCCGCCCAGGACGACCTGAAGAGGCTGCTCGCCTACAGCACCATAGGCCACACCGGGGTGATAACGGTCCTACTAGGCCTAAGGGGCCTACTACCCGTGGACACGGCTCTGCTGGCTGTCATCTACGTCTTCTACCACGGCTTGACGAAGGCGCTCGGCTTCCTCAACGCGGGGCTCCTAGAGCAGGTGGCCGGCTCGCACAACCTTTACGACCTCGGCTACGTGGACAGAGTGGCCCCGGAGGCCACTACGCCAGCTGTCGTGGCGGCCATGAGCCTCGCCGGCGCCCCGCCGACGCTCGGCTTCACTATGAAGGCCCTCACCATATACGCCGTCTTGACGGTTGCGCTGAGCCGGGCGGCCTCCCCCGAGGGACCCGCTTGGTGGGCGCTTGTGGTCGCGGCCGCCCTGGTGGTCTCGAGCGTTCTCTCGGTGATCTACAGCGTCAAGCTGGTGGCCTCCTACACCTCCTCGCCAGCCAGGACCGGGCTTAAGAAGCCGGAGGTGGGGAGGCTCGAGGTGGCCAGCGAGAGGTTCCTCTCCGGTCTGATAATCGCGAGCCCGGCCCTCGCGCTCCTGTTGCCGTCTGCCCCCGCAGTCTTCGTGCTCGTGTCCTACGCGGCCCTCGCCCCCTTCGTCATCGGGCTCCACCTCAGGAGGGCCGCGTTACCCGAGGAGAAGCCCTGGGCTACGGGTGTCGAGCTATGACGTCCTACTTCAAGTCTTCTATAGGCAGGGTGTTGGAGGAGCTCAAGGAGAAGGCGGTGAGCAGGCTCAGGATGAGGGGGCTGACCCTCCTAGACGTCACGTCTTTCACCATGAGGCTGGGCGAGAGGGTGTTCTCCACAGTCTCCTACGTATTCGAGAGGCTGGCGGTCGTCTTGAACAAGATACAGGTGAGGATGATAGAGCCCATGATCATGGCGGCCATCTGGTCGTGTATAGTCTTCGTTGTAGTAGTGCTCGCATCGCTGCTGTTTAGGTGATGGCCGTGGAGGAGGTCCTCGCAGCCACTATCGCCACGTCCGCCACGCTAGTCCTGCCGCTCTTCATGGACGGCGTCGAGAGGAAGGTGAAGGCCTGGGTCCACTCGAGGATCGGCCCGCCGGTCACCCAGACCCTACTCGACGCCCTCAAGCTGTTGAGGAAGGAGACGCGCGTCTTCGGCTCGATACCCTACTACTTCTACCTCTCCTCGACGGCCGCCGTCCTGACAGCCCTAGGCGTGTTCAGCGCTTACATGTACATCGCCACGCTCAACACCGCGTACGTCGTCTACACCCTGGTCTTCTACCTCACGTCGCAAGCCACGCTCGCGCTGTCGTATTTAATCATCCCAAACCCGTACAGCGTTATAGGAGGCTTCAGGGAAGTCTTTGTGTCCCTCGTCAACGAGCCCTTCATGGTCCTAGGAGTGGTCCTCTACTCGGTCTCCTTCTCGTCCCGGCCGGGTCTCTGGGGCTACGTGGCAGCCGGCTTCTCGTTCTCCGCAGTCCTTGTAGCGAGCTACGTCTCCAGCCGGAGGACCCCGTTCGACCTGAGCGAGGCCGAGCCCGAGATCGCCTCAGGGGGGTTCATCGAGCTGAGCGGCAAGGCCCTGTTCCTCGCCCTCTACAACCTCCTCTTGTCGAGGTCCCTCTCGCAGCTGATACCCCTGTGCCTCGTGGCGATGGCCGCGGGCCCCGGCGGCCCGCTGGCCCCCCTGGCCTACCTGGCGTCACTCGCCGGCGTGTGGGCGTTGTACGGGCTCGCCTCGACTCTCATGGGAAGGGCTAGAGTCGACACGGCGTTGAAGTCCCTTGTCAAGCTCTACCTTGTCCTCGTAGCGGGCGCTTTCGTGGGGCTGGTGGTGTAGATGCCCGGGGTAGAGGAGTACGTGAGGCTGGCCCAGGAGCGGGGAGGTAAGTGGGCCGTCCACGGCGACACGGTACACCTGGTTGTCGACCCCTCCGACCTGAGGCCCATAGCCGACAAGATCTTCAACGAGTACGGCGCGAGCTTCAGGACTTGCGTGGGGACGGACGAGAGGCCTTTGAACAACCACTTCTCCATAACCCACCTGTTCACAGACGACAGGAGCGGCCTCTACATAGCGTTGAAGTCCTACCTAGACCCAGAGAACCCAGTGGCGCCGAGCATCGCGGACGTGGTCCCGGCGGCCGACTGGTGCGAGCTCGAGGCCTGGGACATGCTGGGTATAAGGTTCGAGGGGAGGAGGCTGGAGAGGCTCGTCCTCCCCTACTGGTGGCCCGAGGGCGTCCACCCCCTGAGGAAGGATTTCGACTACAAGAGCAGGCCCGACGTCTCGCTCGCGAGGAGCGAGAGGGTCGCGCTGAGGAGGGAGGTGGGCACCGTCCCGCTCGGCCCCTACCACCCGGCGCTGCACGAGCCGGAGTACTTCGAGCTCTACGTCAAGGGGGAGAGGGTCGTAGACGTGAGGTACAGGGGGTTCCACGTACACAGGGGTATTGAGAAGCTCGCGGAGTCGAGGATGAACTACCAGCAGGTCAACTTCCTCGCGGAGAGGATATGCGGGATATGCGGCTTCGAGCACAGCACGTGCTACGCCCTCGCAGTGGAGAAGGCCGCGGGGGTGGACGTCCCGGAGAGGGCGCAGTTCATAAGGTCGATAGTACTGGAGCTCGAGAGGCTCCACAGCCACCTGCTACTGCTAGGAGTCGCCTTCCACTTACTGGGCTACGACGCGGGCTTCATGCACATGTGGCGCGTCAGGGAGAGGACCATGGTGCTGGCCGAGATGCTGACCGGCAGTAGGAAGACCTACGGGATCAACCTCGTGGGGGGCGTGAGGAGGGACATCAACGAGGAGAAGAAGAGCAAGGTGCTGTCCGAGCTAGGGGAGCTCGTCAAGGACTTCAAGAGGGTCGTCGAGATCGCTTTCTCGGCCCCCAACGTAAAGAGGAGGCTGACGGGCACCGGCCTACTCCCCAAGGAGGACGCGCGGAGGCTGGGGGTCGAGGGGCCCGTGGCCAGGGCCTCGGGGATAGACAAGGACGCGCGGAGGGACCTGCCCTACGCCGCCTACAAGTACGCCTCGTTCAGGGTACCCGTCTACACCGAGGGCGACAACATGGCGAGGGTCCTCGTGAGGGTGGAGGAGGTCTTCGAGTCCGTCTCGATCATAGAGCAGCTGCTCGACAAGTTGCCCAAGGGGCCGATCATGGCCGAGAAGGTCGAGATACCCCCGGGCAGAGTGGGCGTACAGGTCGTGGAGGCCCCGAGGGGCGGCGACGTACACTACGTCCTCACGGGCGACGGGAGGCCCTACCGCTGGAGGGTCAGGGCCCCGACCTACGCGAACATACCGGCGCTGAAGGTCATGCTCAGGGACCAGCGCCTCGCGGACGCCCCGATCACCATCGCGAGTATAGACCCGTGCTTCTCCTGCACCGACCGCGTAGTCGTCGTGAGGGACGACGGGGTGGTCGAGAGGCTGGAGGTGGGGGCGTCGTGGTGAGGGTGCTCAAGCCGGTGGAGCTGATAGTCGTCGCCTCGGAGAAGGGGAGGGTCACAGTAAAGTACCCATACCAGGAGCCGCTCGTCACGAGCGAGTTCAGGGGGGCTATCAGGATAGACGCGTCCAAGTGCATAGGCTGCGGGGCCTGCGTCAGGGCCTGCCCGCCCAACGCCCTGGAGCTCCTGGAGTCCCCCGACAGGCTCGTGATAAGGTACTTCGTCGGCAGGTGTATATTCTGCTGGAGGTGCGTCGACGTCTGCCCCGTCAAGGCCGTCGTCGGCACGCGCGAGTTCGAGCTCGCCACCGACAGGGTGGAGGACCTCTTCAACTACACGGTCCACAGGAGGGCCGAGTGCCGGGAGTGCGGGGGCGGGTTCGCCACGAGGAGGATGGTCGAGTACGTGACCGAGAAGTCCGCCGTGTCGGAGTACTACGCCAGCGAGTGCCCGGAGTGCCGGAGGGCGAGGGTGCTGAAGGCGGCCGCGAGGAGGAGGGGCGGTGTCTGAGAGCGTCAAGAGGAGCATATGGGTCTACCACCTCAACACCGGCGGGTGCAACGCCTGCGATATCGAGGTGCTCGACGCCCTCACGCCGTGGTTCGACGCGGAGAGGTTCGGCGTCAAGCTCGTCCCCTCGCCCAGGCAGGCCGACGTGATACTCTTGACAGGCCCGGTGACCATCGAGGCACTCCCCAAGGTCGTCAACGCGATAGAGGCCATGCCCAGGCCCAGGTACATCATAGCGCTAGGCTCGTGCGGCGTCGGCGGCGGTATATGGCACGACACCTACTCGACGATAGGCGGGGTGAGGGAGCTGCTCAAGGTCCTCGAGGCCCGCGGGGTGAAGGTGGACGGCGTCTACTACGTCCCGGGCTGCCCCGTGAGGCCCGAGAGCGTACTGTACGCCGTCGCCCTCTTCAAGGGCCTAGTCGAGAAGAAGGTCAAGAGCGAGGTGGCGTACAGCGAGTGAGGTCGTGAGAGTCTACAGGTGCACCCCGAGGGAGTACAGGCCCCCGTTCCCCAGGCACTTCATAGCTGACGTCCACCACTGCGTAGAGGAGGCCTCGATGAGCCCGGAGAGGGCGAGGGAGGTACTCCCCGAGGACGTCTTCAGGGAGCTGGTGAGCAAGGGGAGAGCGCTGGTCACGGACCGCGAGCATG
>NZ_JBMFLY010000032.1:0-11758 GCF_049970955.1 Thermogladius sp.
GAAGGCCTGATATACTTGTTCGTTCTAGTGACCACGCTCTTTGCGTTCTACGAGATCAAGCTCGTGAATGTGAGTTGACGTGGGCCTCGACAGGGTCGTCTCGTCGGTCCTATCGCTTGGCGTCACACTGAGTACGCCGCTCGCAATAGCCGGTATAGGCGAGGTTATCAGCGAGAGAGCCGGCGTCATAGACCTGGGCATCGACGGCATAATGCTCCTGGGGGCTTTCATAGGATTCCACGTATCTCTCCAGGCGGGTAACACGTACCTAGGGTATCTGGCAGGCGTTGGAGTCGGGGTTTTAATGGGGTTAATCCTGGCAGTCCTGTCTGTCTACCTTAAACTCAACCAGGCTATCACGGGAATGGGCCTCTACTTCCTCGGCTTCGGGTTGTCGGACTTCTTCTACAGGACCATATACGGGGAGAAGGAGGTCTACCTCCCACCACCGACGCCGCTAAGCGTGCCCGTACTCGCGAATATACCCGTGATCGGCCCCTCGCTCTTCCAACAGCTCGACATGGTGTACTTCATGTACGCCCTAGTCCCGCTGGCCTGGCTACTAATTAACAGGACGAAGCTCGGGCTCTGGATACGGAGCGTAGGCGAGAATCCCAAGGCCGCAGACGCTATGGGTGTTAACGTCTCAATGATCCAGACCGTCTCGGTGCTAGTTGGAGCAGGACTAGCGGGGTTGGCGGGTGCCTTTTTGAGCATCGGCATTACCCAGGTCTTCTACGAGAACCTGACTTACGGGATAGGCTTCATAGCTATAGGCTTGGTGTACTTCGGTAAGTGGAGCCCCGTTAGGACGTTCGCAGGAGCACTCTTGTTCGGGCTATCGTGGTCGGTGGCCATATCGACTCAGAGCTACTTCAACGCGATAGGCCGCCCAGACCTTGTATACTTCCTCCTAGCCCTACCGTACCTGATCATAACACTGGCACTCATAATAGTCTCCAGACAGGCAAGAGGCCCCAAGTGGCTGGGGAGACCCTACATCAGGGAGTGAGCACGCTCAACACTTTTTGTCTACGCGTTGACATTTATAAGATTCCTCAATCTCTATTCTAAAGATGGGGCCGCCGTAGCTCAGCCCGGCTAGAGCGCCGGACTCATACGGGTGGTACGTCACCGAGGTTGGTGGCCCAGGGGAGATCCGGTTGTCCCGGGTTCAAATCCCGGCGGCGGCACTCGCTCCTATTTACAAGTCTCCGTCTTCTCCACGTGGACCACTCTGAGCCTCTTGGAGATCTCGCCTAAGACCTCGTTAAGCCTATTACAGGCGTCCTCAGCGCTATTACCGTAGGCAACGATCGTCACCTTCACCGGTCTCTCGGCATGGGTCTTAATGTAGACGTCGCTCAGCCTCCTCAGGTCTCTAATGTAACCGTCCACCTCGGCCTCCACCATGTGGCCTGTCACAATAGACGCTTCCACGGAGACTCTCCCTGTTACCTTTTGAAGCAGTGGCTCAACGTACCTCTCGAACATCTCCCTCATCTCGGCCGGGACTCCCGGCAGTGCGATGACGAGTCTCCCCTGGAACTCCAGTAGGAACCCAGGCGAAACACCGACTTCGTTTGGGAGAGGCCTCGCTTTCTCAGGTATGAACGCCGCCTTGACGTACTTGTACGCTTCGTCCCCGTGCCTAGCCTTGATCATATTGAAGGCCTCCTCGTTCTTATCGAGCTTCAAGCCCAACGAGCTGGCGATCGCCTCTGCTGTGATGTCGTCCTCGGTGAAGCCGAGCCCCCCGGTGGTCACTACAAGACTGGAAAGCCCTAGCAGTGCCCGTAGCCCCCACGAGATGTCCTCTATGGAGTCTGGGACCACTAGGATCCTGACTACCTCGAAGCCGAGGTTAGTGAGCTTCCTAGCCAGCCAGTTGGAGTTGGTGTCTAGAGTGACCCCCTTCAGTATCTCGCTCCCGATCACCATTATAGAAGCCCTAGCCTTCAAACCTCTCGCCTCTCATGGAGACCCTCATCGCGTACAGGGACCTAACCCGTTCGACCCCGTTTATCTCGTCGATGAGGGACGCCACAGGAGGGGGCACGAGGCTCCTCCAGTCTCCTCCCTCGGCCATACGCCTTCTCACGATACTGCCACTGACCCCCTCGACGAGGGGGGTCTCGTAAGTCCTATACCCGTACTCCTGGAACAGCATCCTAACAAACCTGTTGTTGCTGAATACAGCCTCTGCTCTCGGGGTGTAGTTCAACACGTGCCTCGGCCACTCGTAGTTACTTGGGACGTTATCGACCGGGATAATGTAAGACCGCTCGTAGAGGGGGCCCAGCCCCCTTTTGACCATCTCGACCCTCTCGCCGGCAGTAAAGGGGTTCTCCATCGTGTAGCTGTACTGGGCGGCGGCCACGACTACCACGACCTCGTCGTAAGTTGACAGTATGTGTTTAACGCTCTCCAAGTGCCCCAGGTGGAAAGGCTGGAACCTCCCTATGAATAGGGCCCTCTTCAAAATCGTTCAACCCTTCGCTCGCACTCTGAAGACCACTATAGTCCTCGCAGAGGTTTAACTCTTTCACCCCGCCTTATAAGGGACGTATGCTAGAATTGAATACTGAAGAAGAGGTAGCCCATGTCTCTAGAAGGCGTAGCTGAGCTACCCCTACACGAGGGCTCCGTGCCTACATGGCTACTAAGGATTATGGAGAGGATGTCTCTAGCAATACTCAGGATCATGGTGGAGGAGTTCGGCCCAGACAAGGTCGTCGAGAGGTTCAGTAACCCGCTGTGGTTCCAGGGATTCAACAACGTCATAGGTATGGACTGGGACAGTAGCGGGTCTACAACAGTGCTAACTGGTGTTTTAAAGAGCGTCACGTGGAGGAGCCCCGACCTCGGCCTCCTGGTACTCGGCGGGAAGGGGGGCAACGCCAGGAGGGTCCCGCAGGAGGTCGCGACCGCTACTAGGCTCTTCGACCTAGGCGACGAGAAGGCCCGCGAGCTCGAGAAGGCGTCGAGGCTGGTAGCTAAAGTGGACTCGGCCCTCTTCCAGGCAGGCTACACTCTCTACCACCACGCCCTCTTCCTGTCAGAGAACGGCGTCTGGAGCATTGTCCAGCAAGGCATGAACCTAGAGAAGAAGACTGCGAGGAGGTACCATTGGAAGCATGGTACGAGTTTCTTCAGCGACCCCCATGAGGCAGTCTCCGGGACTCCGTCAGGCAAGGTGTTGAACATCGTCGACTCCAGGGCCGAGGGGCTGAGGCGTGTACTAGACGACCTAGTGAAAGAAGGGCTAGAGAGAGTCTCCAGTCTCTATAGCCAGGTCTACAACAGCCTGAAGGGCCAAGTGAGCTTGACCACCTACCTTACAGAGACAGGCTCGGGCTCCATAACGCGGGTCGCGTACGGCGACAAGGGCCTGCTGGTCTACCAGCCTCTCCCGCACCCCTTCGAAGTCCACAGGCTGTTTAAGAGCATAGACGTCGTGGTTGACGGGTTTGAAGACCTCGTCTTAGCGAGAGGCGTGGGAGCTAAGACCATGAGGGCGCTCGCCCTGGTGAGCCACCTCGTCTACGACGAGCCGCCCGGGTTCGACGACCGCGTAGACACCCCTCTAGACCCGTTCGTGTACTCGTACGCGATCGGTGGGAAGGACGGGGTACCCTATAGGGTCAGGAGACGTGAGGCAGAGGAGGTCGTGTCCACACTAGAGGACATCATCAACAGGGCCAAGCTAGGGGACAAGGACAAGCTCAGAGCGTTCAAGAAACTAAGGGAGTTAAAGATAAGGGTTGTGGGAAAGTACATTTAGCCCTCGCTACTTGATCAGTACGTTCGACACGTCCATAGACTTCACAGGCATCGCACAACCTTTTCTAACGCAGATTACCTCAGCTAGTATACTGACAGCTATCTCCTCCGGTGTGTCGCTACTAATGTCGAGGCCGGCAGGCATGTGGAGCCTACCCTTGAAATCGGCTAGGTTGAAGCCTTCGTCCATTAACCTCTTCAACATCCACGCACACCTGCTACGGCTACAAAGAGCCCAGACGTGGCCGGGGAACTTAACCTCGACCAGCTTCTTGAGAACCCTGTAGTCCGTCTCGACCTCTCCATAGGCGATCACTAGGACGTCGCTCTTGACGAACTGCAGCTTTCCGACCTCGTCGTCGGGCTTCCCCACGATCACACTCTCGGCGTAGGGGTAACGAACAGGGTTGGCCAGCTCTTCCTTATCGTCTATCACGATGACCCTGAACCCGACAATGTTTGCGATGTCCGCGATCGGCTTGCCGACGTGGCCCCCGCCAACCAATATCAGTCTAGGAGAGGGTTGTATGACGTTTATGAAGACCTCTACGACTCCTCCGCACATCTGGTTGGTCGGTATAGCGTCTTTAGGTATGTTGTCTCTCCTCAGGGCTAGCTTCAGGAGTTTGGGCTTCCCTTCGCTCAGGGCCTTCAATGCCTCCTCGATCACTATCTTCTCGAGGCTGCCCCCGCCAATAGTCCCGTACTTGGCCCCGTCCTCCGTAACTACTATTTGGGCTCCAATATCCCTGGGACCACTACCCTCCTTGGATATAAGGGTTGCCACTGCTACGCTTCTGTTCTTAGACAGCTCCTCTATCAACTTACTGTAGAGGAACTCCGGCCTCATATCTTATCCTCCTCGACGACGTTTATGCCCCTTAACATTAGGAGTCTTCTAATCACTTTGTAATCGCTCTCCGTGAGGTCTTTAGAGAGCTTTATCATTACGTGGAAGCCTCCTTGACCCATTATAGGCGACCCCTCGAAGAAGTACGCTGGTTGGTAGTTACCTGTCAAAAGTATCGGGTTGATGTCGTTCAACACGTCCTGTATGTCCCAGTGCGAGTATGCCTCCTGGATTATGATCGTCCTCCTCGTGAGCCTCGCAATCATGCCGGCCACTTGTTGGATTTAAATCGTAGCACACCCTATTTAAGGCGGACTAAGAAGGCTTTGAGGACTCCGCTTAAGTGGTCTACGATGTCCGTGTTAACGGCCGGTTTCATAGCAGCTCTAGCTCTAATGATAGCCACACTGGCAGCGGGGTTGAAGCCTTACATCTCGGTCCTAGCCTCGCTCACGCTGTTCTCGGTATTGGCGTACGGACCTGCATTCCCCGTGGTTTGGTGGCGCGCCGTCAACCAGAGCTTTCTTGTGACATTCGCCTCACTGGTCGCAGCTATGTACCTTGCCGAGCTGTACCGGGGTAGCGCTATTTCTAAGCAATTGGTCGAGTCGCTGGAGTCCGTAAGCCCTAGACTGGCGGGCGTCTCGATACCCGCGGTGATCGGCCTGTTGCCGATGCCTGGAGGGGCCTACGTCTCGGCCACCTTAGTCAACGACGTGTACGAAAGAGCCGACTTAAACCCCGAGGAAAAGACCTTCTTGAACTTCTGGTTCAGACACATATGGATCACCGTGTGGCCGCTATACCAAGGAGTGATAATAGCCTCGTACATAACCGGCATGGACGTGAGAGAGATCTCCTTGAACAACATCCCCATAACCCTGGCGAGCGTAGCCTCGGGTCTACCGTTCCTCTTCTACTTCATGAGACCTAGGAGCCCGGTCAAGAGAAGGGGGTTGCGGGGCCTCGTACACCTATGGCCCTTCGTATCCATAGCCGTCCTCAACCTAGTGCTCAACATCAACGTCTTCTTTTCGGTTCTCATCACAATACTGGCCTACACGCTAGTATACAGAGTCAAGTTGGAGCACCACGTTAGAGCCCTGAAGTATAGTTTGAACCCCCATATTCTAGTCCTAGTCGCCGCGAGCCTAGTGTACGGGTACGCTATATCCGAGAGCGGCCTAGCGTACGAGCTCGGGGGCCTCCTCAGGCCCGTCGAGGTCTCCATATTCGTAGTAACGGCCCTCATCGTGGTGGCTACGGGGTTCGAGTTCACCTTCAGCTCGATCGCGTTCCCCGTCTTCAGGCCGTACTTAAGCCCGGCAAACGTCTTCTACGGGTTTCTGGGCGGGTTTACCGGGAGCATGCTCAGCCCGGTCCACGCCTGCCTCGTCCTCTCAGCCGAGTTCTACAAAGCCAACCTGAGGAGAGTGTACAAGTACCTCCTACCGGCGACTGCTTTGTCTGCGGTAACGGCCCTCATATTGAAGATGGCCCTGTAGAAGACACGCTTCGTCCGCCCATCGGCTAGGGTCAGGCAGTCGAAACGGCCTCAGGCCTCCTCTTACTTACGAAGACCGTGTGTACGAGCGGTTCGGTGTGGATCTGGGTCCCCGTTAGCCTGAGCCACGTCCAGTAGCTTGTTCTCTTCTTGAACCTCCTGACGCGGCTCGTCGACACCCCCGCTCGTTATGGGTGATTTCTTTGTTTAAAAGGAGGCGGGTAAGGATAAAATAGTCCCGTAAGCTAAACTAGGATAGAAGGTGTATAGATGAGTAGTATACAACAACTTTTCGAGAAGGCAAGCACCTTTGTAAAGGAGCTCTCCAAGCCTTTTGTGGGGCGTGACGAGGAGGCTTTGGTCATAAGCCTCGGCATCCTGACAGGAGAGCACGTTATCCTGGTCGGCGAGCCGGGTACAGCGAAGTCGGCGCTGGCGAGAAGGGCGGCCGAGCTAATAAACGCCAGGTTCTTCAAGTACCTGCTCACGAGGTTCACAGAGCCGGACGAGCTCTTCGGGCCGATCGACATAAATGCGCTTAAGATGGGAAAGTACGTCAGAATAACCTCTAACAAGCTCCCCGAGGCGGAGATAGCGTTCATAGACGAGATATTCAACGCCAACTCTGCCATACTAAACACTCTTCTGACGCTGATGAACGAGCGGATAATTTACGACGGCTACAACGAGATAAGAGTCCCGCTGTGGACGCTTATATCGGCGTCTAACAACGTACCCGACGAGCCGGAGCTACAAGCCTTGTACGACAGGTTCCTATTTAGGCACTTCGTAAAGCCGGTCGAGGAGGACAAGTGGAGTAGCCTACTAGACGCGGCCTGGGAGATCGAGGTTAGGGGCTTCGGGGCGACGAGGCCCGTATTGTCCATGGACGAGATAAGAGAGCTCTACAAGCTGGTACTCTCGGTCGACGTTAAGAGCGTGAAGGAGAAAGTCCTACGTCTCTTCGCCATATTCGAGGACCAGGGAATCCATATAACGGACAGGAGGAAGGGGAAGAGCCTGAAGGCCCTTGCGGCTATGGCGGTGCTCAACGGCAGGATGAGGGTTGTCGAGGAGGACTTGATGGTCTTGAAGTACGTAGTGGCACGCGATAGGGAGGAGTACGAGAAAGTCTACGGCATCTTGCTCGAGGAGGTCAAGGCTAGTGAAAGGCTCGCGAGGGAGCTCGCCGAGATCGAGAACAACGTCAAGGAGGCGTTCAGGTACATCGGCAAGTTGTCGGACCTCGACCCCAGGCTAGTCGACTACTTGAGGAGTTTCGAGTCGGTGAAAGAGAGGGTCAAGCGGCTGGCGGAGGAGTCTGGCGACCAGCGGATCCGGGAGAGGGCCAGCAAGCTCTTAGTGGAGGTCGAAGAGCTAATTGAGGTGATCAGGAAGAAGCTCTCGTTGTAGTGGTATTGATGGCCAAGGGCGTGTTGGCGGGGATTAACTACGACGACCCAGTCGTCAAGTACAGGGGTTCGAAAGTCATAAGGCTCATAACGTTGATCCAAGGCCGTAAACCGCCAGACCTAAGCGAGGCGCTGAGCGCCGACCTCTTCTACTCCTTCTACCTCCCAGCACCCGTCCTCGTAGAGGACGTTGAGAAGGCTCTAGAGAGGCACTACGCGATCGTTAAAAGCCTACTGGAGTCGCGGAGGTTCAACGAGGTCAGGAGCAAGACGGTACTCGACTCTTTCACCAGCTCGCTGGCGGCCTCTGTTTTCGCGAGCGAGCTTATCAAGGCGATGGAGGAGAGTACGAGAGGTTATCACCCGAGTGAGGGGAGGGAGGAGCAAGAAAAGAACATCCGAGAGAGAGTAGAGAGGGCAGTAGAGGCCACAGCGCGGATCGTAGACAACGTGAAAGCGCTGAAGAAGATAGCCGAGGGAGATCAACCGGGGTCTTCGAGCCTGTACGAGATAGAGGAGTACTCCATGGACTTGTTAAAGCTAGCAAGGAACCTGGACGTCTCGAAGATTCTGGAGCTGATCAAGGGCCTCAAGCCCTGGATGCTCACCACAACCGAAGAGAAGCAGAACTTCAAGCGGGGCGAGTACGACGGGTACGAGCTCGGCAGGGACGTCGAGAGAGTGACGTCTTCGAACCTGGCCCTGCCAGAGGAGCTGTTCGACCTCAGGTTTGTCGAGGGGCGGCTTTTACTCTACAAGAAAGTCCTAAGCAAGGGCAAGGGGCCCGTCTACGTCCTCCTAGACAAGAGCGGTAGCATGGACGGGTTAAAGATGACGTGGGCTAAAGCCGTGGCGCTTGCGATCTTCATGAAGGCGAGTAGGGAGTTCAGGGACTTCTACTTCAGGTTCTTCGACAGTATAACGTATCCTCTCGTCAAAATCGAGAGAAAGCTGAAAGCCAGGCGAGTTGTAAAGATGATAGACTACATAGCGAGCGTGAGAGGGAGCGGGGGTACCGATATCACGAGGGCTATCATAACCGCGACAACAGACCTGAGAACGGGGCGGACGCAGAACGTCTCCGACATAGTCTTGATCACTGACGGGATCGACAGGATCGCCGAGCAGCAGGTCGCTTACGCTCTAAGGAAGGCCGGGGCGAGGCTGATCACAGTCATGGTCGGCGGCGAGAACAAGAGCTTGAAGAAGATATCCTACAGGTACCTCAAAGTGGAGAAGTTCGGCTCAGGAGACCTACTAGCGGTTGTTGACGCGATCCCAAGGTAAACTCTGTTACTCGCTGACAAGGCGCCGGCGTAAAACCGGGTTTAACACCTGGACCAGAACCGATAAGGCTAAGAGAGCAACCGAGGCCGTGAGGTACACTAGGCCTTCCACGCCGCTCCTATACCTCGCGAACTCGATCCTACTGTAGTAGACAGTGGAGTTCCAGGGCTGGATTAAGACGTACGTCTGGTTCACGGTATTGAAGTACCTGGACATGTACTGGACACCCTCGGTCCCTAAGTAGCCCTGCCAGTAGTCTAGCCCCACCCCAGGCGTGTATACGGCTATCACGCTAGCGTTCGTCCTTACGTTTATCAAATAGCTCCCGTTAAAGAAGTCTAGGACGCCCAGCTCGTACCCTACTCCTGTGATGTTGACCTTGTCAAAGGGCCTGTCGGCGACCCTAGCATACCAGCCGGTCATGACAGGGCTCTTCTCTACTGCGACCGTGTAGTAGGTGTACGTGGACAGCGCGGCCACGACTAAGATGAGTACTAGTAGCGCGTGTATCTTGTCCCAGGCGACGTTGGCCCTCGTCCTCGAGATCGCCAGGGAAAGTACGCCCAGACCTACGACTAGCAGTAATATTTGGATCCAGTCCGGGCCATAGCCCCTAACGACCAGGACATCGCCTCTGTTGGCCGGCGCTATTTGTAGAGCCGGCACGAATCCGGACAAGTAGGTACTAGCAGATACTCCTCTTGCGTCGTTGAAGTCCGTGACCACGACAGCTACACGTCCCACCGGGGCTATGTAAATGCTTGTGTTGTCAGGGAAGACGCCGTATAAGACAGAAGGCTGAACTAGCTGCTGGACGACGACAAGCATTACCGAGACCGCTACGTAGACGAGCAAGAGCTCGAATTTGAGCGCGGACCCAGGTTTATCCAATCGGGTCGACCTCGGGAGCTTGTTAATAGCACAACTAGGATAAAAATCAGGCGTTCGAGGAGAGAACCAGCGCGAGGCCTATTAGAGTTGAGTAAAAGCCGGGCTGCTTAGACTCGTCCCTGAAAACGTCCAATACTTGGTTGAGGTCCGAGCCCAGGGCCTTGAACAGCTTTAACGCCACGCTCCTACAGTATTCGAGCGACTCGTTATCTTGGAGGCCCAGTAACTCCGCTCTTTTACAGTACCAGCCCGCGTATAGCGCCTCTTCGATGAGTTCCTGGTCGATGTTAGCCTCCCACATCTTCTTCAGGTTCAGTTTCGAAACATGATCAACGAGCCCTTCGTAGTAGCCTAGCGGACCCACGAGTCCGAGCCAGTCGTTGATGCTGGCCCAGATCAGCTTAGTAGCCTCGACTTTCTCGTCCTCACTGCCCAACGTGTACAGTGAAAGAGAGACATCGATAGAGTACGAGATGGCTAAGAGCCTTTCTTCGTCCTCGAGGTATTCGTTCTCGTCGGCTAACGCGTTGCCGGTCACTTCAACAGACATCGTTACACCAGAATTGAATGCCCAGAATAACGGTTTTTAAGCCGTCGGGTCTGACCCCGTTTAAAGGCCTTGTACGCATTAAAAAATGGAAAGCTTAGCCAGCACCCGTTGGGGCGAGTTAGTAGTATGGAGCAGGACTTCAAAAGAAGGATACTGGAAGTTCTGTCTGTGACCACGCTTGTCAACTTCCTTACGGGGTTTAACGCGAGGCTCGCCATAGTGGGGCTACCTACAATAGCTTCTAGTCTCCACGCGGACTTGTGGCAGTCGATCTGGATTATCCAGGGGTACATGCTTGGGTCTACCATAATTCAGTTGGTCGTTGGTAGACTAGCGGACCTTTATGGTAGGGTGAGGTTGTTTAACCTCGGTGTAGCTATATTCGGGCTTTCCGCTCTCTCGGCCGGTGCGGCGCCAAACCCGATAATCCTCATTGTATCGAGACTGCTCCAGGGTGTTGGAGGGGCCTTTCTGATGTCGTTAACGATCACACTGCTCACCGACTACGTCCCTAAAGAGAGGTTAGCGACGTGGCTAGGGGTAAACCAGGTGTCATGGAGAGTCGGCGCTCTAGTCGGCTTGACGGTTAGCGGGTTCATAATCGATGTCCTGGGGTGGAGGTGGGTCTTTCTAGTCCAGTTCCCGGTATCGTTGCTCATCCTCTTGTGGTCTCAGGCGAGGCTGAGAGACATCTACATACCCGTGGAGAGGCCTGTCATAGACATCGCTGGTTTCACGCTGTTCACGGCCTTCATGTCGACCCTGCTCGTAGGGTTGACGCTCCACGGATACGGTTTCGCTGACATTTCCCTAGCGACCCTCGTTCTGAGTTTCGCGGCCCTAACGCTCTTCGTCTTCAACGAGTTGAGGGCGGGGAGCCCGGCGCTCGACCTGCGGTTGTTTAGGTCTTGGACTTTCACGGGTGGTATAATAGCGCAGCTGCTCTACTCGGTAGGGTTCGGGGCCTCTATGACGCTCCTAGCACTCTACTTCCAAGTGGTAGAGGGTTATTCCCCGAGCCTGACGGGGCTGCTGATAACCCCGTACGAGCTGGCCTTTATGGTCTTCGGGGTACTAGGAGGCTACCTTTCCGACATTGTCGGGTACCCGATTGTGTCCTCTGTAGGCCTCGCCATTGCGTCGTTCTCGTTGTTTGGCTTGTACACAGCCAACACCACAGCACGCATACTTATTTACGAGTCGCTTCTAGGGGTCGGTACAGGCCTTTTCGTTTCACCAAATACCAGCAGTATAATGCTGTCTGTCCCTCCAGAGAGGCGGGGTGTGGCGTCATCGCTCAGGACTGTATCCTTCAACGTCGGGTTCGTTGCTAGCTTGAACATAGCCGTGCTCTCAATAACGAACTTCGTCCCCTACAAACTGGCGTCAATGCTCATAACCGGTAGTGAAACAGCCTCGACGCTTTTGACGAGCAGTGGGACAGCCCTGTTGGGGAAGGCTATAAGGTACTCGTTCCTGAT
>NZ_JBMFLY010000033.1:0-11743 GCF_049970955.1 Thermogladius sp.
AGTACCCTTAGAGAGCCTGAGATAAAAAAGGTTTTTAACAATACTAATTAGTAGCCCCGCCTGAAGAGCCCGTGTAAAAGACCCGTAGAGGTCGAATGAGCACGGGTGTCAGGGGCGGGGTACATTCGCTTTCTTCAGATCCTGCGTGGGTCGTCACGAGTCGGCTTCTAGGTCTTGTCATCACCAAGTGGATACTGTCTCCTTGCTAGCCTATTTAAGTTGACGCAGTATAGTGGAGTTATAGAATAGTGGTGTACAGCTTTGCCCAAGAGCAGGTTCGATATAGCCGTCAGGAACACCCTCGAAGTGGTCTTGCCCGAGGAGCTGTCGCAGAAGTTGGAGAGCGGGCAGAGGGTGACGGGCTACCTGGGCTTCGAGCCGAGCGGGCTAGTCCACGTAGGGTGGCTCATATGGATGTTCAAGGTTAGGGACTTGACGAGCATAGGCGTGGACTTCACGATCCTAGAGGCCACGTGGCACGCGTACATCAACGACAAGTTGGGAGGTGACATGGATATGATAAGAAAGGCCGCCAGGTTTGTCCGGCACGTCCTTAGAGCGGTCGGGGTCGAGTCCAATATCAGGTTCGTAGACGCCGAGGAGCTGGTCTCCGACGAGGAATACTGGGGGATGCTACTCAAGGCAGCCAAGGCGACGAGTCTCGCCAGGGTGAAGAGGGCGCTAACGATCATGGGGCGTAGAGCCGAGGAGGCCGAGCTGGACTCCTCCAAGGTCATATACCCGTTAATGCAGGTCACAGACATCTTCTACCTGGGAGTAGACATAGCCCTAGGCGGGATGGACCAGAGGAAGGCCCACATGCTCGCCCGCGACATCGCAGAGAAGCTGGGCTTCAAGAAGCCGATAGCCATCCACACGCCGATCCTGACAGGCCTCAGCGGGCCGGGCCGGAGAATGGAGGGGCTCGACGTAGACGACGTGCTTGCCGACGCTAAAATGAGCAAGAGCAAACCCGAGACAGCTATATTCATCCACGACAGTCCCGAGGAGGTCGAGTCCAAGGTGATGAAGGCCTACTGCCCACCGAGGGTGGTCGAGTTCAACCCCATAATGGAGTTGAACAAGTACCTCCTATTCCAGCAGGAGGGCTTCAGCCTCGTCGTCGAGAGACCCGAGAAGTACGGGGGGACGGTCGTCTACAACGACTACAACGAGCTGGAGAGGGCCTACGTCGAGGGCAAGCTACACCCGCTGGACTTAAAGAAGGCCACCGCCCAGAGCCTCAACAAGCTCTTAGAGGACATTAGGAGGAGGTTGTTCAGTAGCGGGGAAGCGGTCGCTCTACTCGAGGAGTTGAAGCACGCAAAGGTGACAAGGTGAGAGTTTAAAATCCATGTAGAAATCCATTAAAATAATAGCGGGCCGGTAGCTCAGCCTGGAAGAGCGCCGCCCTTGCAAGGCCTTAGCTTCAACCGAGGTCGCAGGAGAGGCGGAGGTCCCGGGTTCAAGTCCCGGCCGGTCCACTCCACTCAAATACTCAGGAGGTGGGCGCGTCCTTTACGATAACTACGAAGGATCGGGTTTACGGCTGTTAAAAACTGTTAGAGTGCCTTATTAGAGCAGACGTTAACTGCTCTTACTCTTCACTCTCTCCTCGACCACGATCATTGTGATTGTGGTCCTTATGTCTGGCAGTTTCCTTATCTTGTTTGTGACTATCTCCCTTATCTTCTCTAGGGACTCCGACTCGATCTTAACCACTACGTCGTAAGTCCCATAAACGATGTAGGCCTCGGTAACCTCTGGAATCTTGTAAAGCTCGTCGAGGACGCGCGACTCGGCGCCGATCTCGGTCTGAATTAGTACTATCGCGGTCGCCTTGGGCATTTCACACCCCCATTTTATAAAAATCCTGTTGTAAAATAAATATCTGTCGTCGAAAACCTTGCCTAGAATACTCGTGATCTACAAGAGAGAGGACGACCCGAGGAAGAACACGTCCGTTAAAATGGTGAGGAAAGGGCTAGCAGAGAGAGTTAGACCTAGCTCGGTGAGGAGGGGCGTCGTCCTAGACCCGTTCTCGAGGGATGTACTAGGTGCCTGGCTGAGGGGTGAACTGGAGGCTGGCGGCGTTGTCGTGGTCGACGCGAGCTGGAAGAGGCTCCACCCCGGCGTCTTCAGAGGGATACGCGGGATACACGTGAAACTACCACCTCTCCTGGCGGCAAACCCCGTAAACTACGGAAAGCCCTGCGTGTTATCTAGTGTAGAGGCCGTCGCGGCAGCGCTCTACATAACGGGTTTCAGGGAGGACTACGAGAAGCTACTGGGGTTGTTCAAGTGGATGCGGACGTTCCACGAGCTTAACAGAGAGCTTCTAGAGGAGTACTCCAAGGCCAGTACACCTGCCGAGCTGGAGAAGGTTGTCGCCGAGTACTGGGGCGTTAGCCCCTGTTGACGGGGCCGGGGATTAACCCGTCTTCTGTCTCTCGCCCGCATTGGACTAAGCGGCCTGTACCGGTCCGGCGACAGGTCACACCGGCCCCAGGCCTTACACCCCGCGGGACGGCCGTTTCAACGCATCCACCGCCGTCCTCGGCCGGTTACCAGACCCCCGTCGCCGGGGGTCTCGCGCGGCCCCATCGCCATTGGAGCGGTGGCCGTGTCGTTTCTGTGCCGTTGCCACGGGTTCTACCCGTGCTCCTTGCGGAGCCGCGGTGTCGCCCGGTGGACGGTGTTTCCTCACCCCTTACGGGGCGAAGCGGGCTCCCCGGCCCCCACAATTCTATTTCGCTATAGGCCCCTTAAGCTTATGCTACTAGAACCTCTTCTTTAAGGATATGGTTATATAGGAGAACACCCGTCCCTTGACCCTCTCGCTCCCTATCTCCACCTTCACCAGCTCGAGGCCGTCCCCAAGCCTGTGAACCAGCTCGTTGTACACGTCCACGGCTTTCGAGATGTACGGACCCCTACCCTTCAGTAGCACGAGGCCAGGCCCCTCCTGGAAGCCTACTATAGCCTCTATGACGTAGTCGTCTATACTACCCCTCCTCACGTTGATGACCTTGTTAACTTGGCCGGCAGACAAGCCAGGTCACCATATCTTGAGTTAGCTTTAGACACCCCCGTATTATATATTTTGCTGAATGGATGAGCGTCGCAGGAACCGGTCGTTCTACCCCTCCTCTTCAACTGCAACCACTGTACCCGGCAGTCGATCCGCCGTGGAGACCTGTGGTTTTACGGGTCTGTGTCAAGTGGAACAACTGGCCAGCTCACCCACCCCTATATTTCAACTGCAAGAAGTGACATCGTTGAAACGACCACATCTATAAGTTTGTATAAAGGTAGACAAAAGAAAATTGAGAAACGCTTATGCGGCTGAAATCGTAACCTAGTAGGTAAATACCTGTGTGTCAAGAAGCCGGCTCTGCAGTGTCGAGCTAGGGACAGTCTACGCCAGAAAGTGTGGTGAGAATAGGGGGGAACCGCAGGTTCGCCCCCATTGCTTCGACTGGGTCACCTGGCCAGGTCAGGCTATGGTGGCGGCCTCGTATGCGGGTTTTAGCGGGCGCCGTATCAGGTTGTGCCTCTCCAGCTCGTCGATGACTCTACTGATCTCTAGGGGGGCGCTAGTGGCCCCCTTGACTATGTCGTCGATAGTCCTCTCCATCCTCCTGGTCATGTCGACGCTTACCAGAGACGGGTACTCCGATGACAGGTACTCGTAGACCTCTACGCCCAACTTCGTCGGCACCAGCTTCTTTTTCTTCTTCGTCTCTACGACGTAGCCGTGACGCTTGATACTCTCGATTATCTTCGCGTAGGTGCTGGGCCTCCCAATGCCTGTCTTCTTCATCAAGGAGACGACGTCGCCCTCGCTATACAGCGCTACCCGGCTCCCCCTGACAACGCTCGTCGACGCTACCCCCACGGTGGCCACGTCGACGCCGACCTTTACCAGTCTGGGCGGCTGCACTAGGTTGAAGCCCTCCTCTACCACCTCCTCTACGAGCCTCAGCTCGGACAGGGGGAACCCGTCCACGATAACAGCGTACTCTGACACAACAGCCTTGAAGGGCTTCATCTGGCTCGCGATGAACCTCCTGAATATGAGGTCGTAGACCCTCAGGTGGAGTCTTGTGATCGGCCTCGTCAACACAATGACACCCTCGGAGACCGACTTCTCCAACATGTCGACGTCGAGAGGCCTTGTCGGTCTTATCGCCTCGTGGGCGCCACTACTGCCCCAGCTACTCGGGTTGGCCAGGTGAGACATGTTCTTAGACTCGAGGTACTTCAGGGCCAGGCTAATACCGGTCGACGACACGTGTGTCGAGTCTGTCCTGTGGTACGTAATCAAGCCCATCTCGAAGAGGTCTTGGGCAACTCTCATCGCGACACCTGCAGTGATACCGATTCTCGAGGCCGCGGCCAGGTAGTCGTCTGTTGTGAAAGGTGGTGGGGGGTTGAAGACCTGTATAGTGCTAGACTTCCTCACCAATGTAGCGGTTCTAGCAGAGGCGACCCTCTCGGCGACCTCCCTGTCGTCGAGACACGCGTTTACCCACAGTCCTCCCTGGAGGTCTAGTTGGAGAGATACCTTCCAGCACTTCGACTCGTTGTACTCTCTCATTCTCTGTATGATGAAGCCGAGAACGGGTGTCTGTACGCGCCCAGCCCCGAGAAACCTGGCGTTGTACTTCTCCCACAAATGAGTGCTAAGGCTGAAGCCGACGAGTCTGTCCAAGGCTCTCCTGTAAATCTCGGCCTCGACGAGCCTCTTCTCGATGCTCCTCTTGTTTTCCAAGGCCCTGAAGAACTCTCTCGGGGTGATCTCGTGCATCTCAACCCTGTACACCTTCTTCCCGAGATACCTTATAGACAGGTAAACGTCGTACGCTATCTTCTCCCCCTCCTCGTCTGGGTCCGTCGCTATGTACACCTCGTCCACCTCCCTCGCGACCTTTCTCAGCGATGCGATGGTCTCCGAGGCGTCGCTGTACACCCTGCTCCCGCACCTAGGGCAAGAGTCCCCGTAGGTGAACTGGGCCCCGCATATTAAACACTTCTTGATCGTCTCGTAGACGGGGGATATGGCGTCCCCGTTAAAGACGATACCGTATAGACCTCGCTCCGGGTTGGTTGTGAGGTCGTACAGGTGTCCTCTGGTAGCCATTATGACTAGGTGGGTTACACTCCCGTCTTTTATAAACGGGATCTCGTAAACTGGCGTCCTGCCTACAACCCTCTTCAACGGCCTGCCGAAGAAGCTCGCTATCGTCTTCGCCTTGGTAGGTGACTCGACGACGACCAGTATACTCTTGAAGCCGAACTCCCCACCCCCACCCCTCCGCGAGGACTCGATCAACTGGAGCTCTCTTTCTAGGTCTAGCTGGTCCAGCCTCTTTATCGAGAGGGCGTCGTTCGATATGCTTTTCAGGCGCGCCTCGAGCCCCCTAACCACGTTCACCAGCTGGGCGTGCTCGAATATCACCGACAGCCCGTGCGTCATGCGGCCTTTGAGCATCCTACTAGCCCTACCCGTGGCTTGAATGTACGTCATCAGGTCTGGTATGAGTACGAGGACCCCGTTTTCGGTGTAAGTGAGAGTGAGAGAGCCCGCTTCGACCACTCCGCTCGCGGCTACAATCTCGCGAACGACCTCTACCAGCCTTTTCTTTATCTCGACCAGTCTCGAGACCACGCTCTTCAGGTAGTCGCTCAACGAGTCGGGGCTAACTTTGCCCTTGAGCACTTGGGAGACCAGCCTCAGCTCGCTCGGGGAGAGCTTCAGCATGAAGGCTCTCAACTCCTGCAACACGCTTCCAGCGTCAACCCCTTTGTCCCGTGCTAGTATGGCGAGCCGGAGTAGGCCGTTCAGACTGGAGGCGTAGTCTTCCAGTTTCAACGTGAACAGTGGCGTGCCTAAGAAGACTATGTACTTGATAGCCTCCGGGGCGTCCACGCCCCTAACACTGACGCCGTAGTAGTTCGCGCTACCGTAGATCAGGTCGACCTCCCCTCTCCTGAGCTTCTCGATCGACGAGGGAGAGGCCTCCTCGACCTTTAGACCAGCGGCCGCTCCCTGCTTCAGGTCCTCGACGCACTTCTCGAAAAAGCCCCTTAACGGGTGTCTTGGGCTGACGTAGACGATACCGCCTCTACCCAGCCTACTGACGATGTCAACTATCTCCTTGCACGACGCCACGGGGAGGTAGGAGTCGGTTACGTCTCTACCGTAGACAGTCACGCCCGATATGTCCACTCTCAGCAGCTCTCTCAGGATCCTGGAGTACAACCCCTTCATCCGCCCAGTCGCGGACGAGAATACGACCTGCCTACCCCCCACCTTGCTGTAGGCTTCGTTTATTCTCTTCTCCAGCTCTACCAGCTCGCCGGCCAGCTTCATGTACCCCTCGTCGTCCCCTAGAGCCCTTGAGACGAGGAGCTTCCAGAGAAGGCTCATCTTGGCTTTCACTAGACCTACCACGTCCTCGTCGAAGCCGACGACCCTGAGGAGCCTCACAATGTTCTTCTGGCTTCTAAGAAGGCTGTCGACGTCGTCTACTATCACGATGTCTACACGCGAGTCGCGTAGAGCGCCCTCGTACCTGGAGAAGAAGCTGTTGGTTGCGACTAGTATGTCGAAGGAGCCGCTCGCTATGTCTCTTATTAAACTCTCGCGTGCCTTCTTCGACATCTTCGAGTCGTAGGCCACTACTCTCAGCTCGGTCTTCGACTTTTCGGAGATCTCCACCAGTTTCTTGTACACCTGGCTGACCAGAGCCCTCGTCGGCACCAAGAACAGGGCTTTTTTCCTGTACACTGCCGAGGAGTACACTGCGAAAACGGCGAGTAGCGTTGTTTTCCCCAGCCCTGTAGGCGCTATTATCGCCGTATTTTCCCCGCTCAGCAACCTCATCGCCCACGCTCTCTGACCACCCCACATCGGGGACCCCACCGCCTTTTCAAAGAAGGCGTTGAAGTCCTCGAGCTCGCTGTTCAAGAAGGCCTCTAGACTACCCTCTAGGCCTTCCCGCCTAGAGCACAGCTTGCAGACACCCGTGGTCTCGAGTTCCTCGGAGTAAGCGTCCCCGCCGCAAACAGGGCAAGAAGAAGAGTACACCGGGTTTAACTTCAGCATTTGCTTTAATGCCCCTATGTGGTTATACCGCTAGAAGGATTCGTTTAAAGAGGCGTGGTGCCGTATTACTGTGGTTCCACCGCGTAGATAGTAAAGCTTTTATACGGTTCTCTTAATGTTATAGATTTCAGCTATATACCTAAGTCAGAAAAGGGTGAAGGAAATGGCAGTCCAACCACAAAGTGCCAACACCGTGTTGGTGGGTAAGAAGCCCGTAATGAACTACGTAATAGCTGTACTAACTCTAGTACACCAGGGCATCAAAGAGATATACGTGAAAGCCCGCGGCAGAGCCATTAGCAAGGCTGTGGACACCGTCGAGATAGTGAGGAACAGGTTCCTGCCAGGCAAGGTCGACGTAGAGGAGATAAAGATCGGCAGCCAGACAGTGACGAACCCGCAGGGCAAGGAGAGCAGGGTCAGCATCATCGAGATCAAGATCAAGGTAAAAGAGTAAAGGACCGCCTGTACGACGTAGTTAGCAAACACTATTTTTAACGAACGCCCATTAACAGGCCATCTTCGACCGCCTCCTCCTCACAGCCGAATACTTCTCGACGAGCCCCCTGAGGTAAACAAGGGGGTCTACACACCTGTACTCCAAGTCCCCGACTTTAACGAGCAGGCCCCTCTTAACCAGCTTCCTCACTATGCTTAAAGCAGTCTTGTTGGGTAGGCAAAACCTTTCTTTCAGTATATCAACAGCCTCCCCTATGTTCAGCGGCTCCCTGCGGTCTAGGCAGAGGGCTACATACGACAGGAAGTCTCTTTTCTTGAGGAATTTAACTCCCTGCTCGACCATAACTACCCCACGAGTCTTGGGATTGGCTGACCTGTATTAAAACAGCGGTGGTATGTTGCCACGCGTGTTAGCGGGTAGCGTGGTGTTGGAGGCCTGGAGGCTAACACTGGACGAGCTGACGGCCCTCCTCAAGAGTTTAGATGAACAAAGTAGAGTCGGTGTCACGACCAGACCTGGCGTCATACTGGCACGCCTAGGCGAGAGGGCAGTCGACGTGGCCGTACCCCCGTTCGCTATTGTCGTAAGTGGCGTGGACCCCGCGACTCTACCGGCGGCGTTCTCGAAGGCTCCTGTAGCCTACGTCACGGCCAGGGACACGTGGCTGGACTTGAAGTGGGTTAGCGCGAGGACTCTACTAACAGTCGCCGAGGCCATCAAGGGGTGTGTGCTGGAGAACAACTGTGGGGTTGTCACTCTAGACGAGAACATCGAGATCCGACTGGGAGTCGTAGAAGAAGATTGCCAAGAAGTACACGCGACAGGCTTCTACACGGCACCATACCACTACGCCGGTGCGAAACCTGGCCGGCCCTACACGGGCGAGCCAGGGCTAGTCTCGCAACCAGGCGGGTATAGGTTGCTCGAGGTTTTAGCTGGGGAGAAGAGGGTTGTGAACCTTAAGATACCCTTGAAGTGTAGAGAGCCCGCGACACTGTACTTCCTCGGCCTAGTCGACGCCATTCTATACCTGGCCGGCAGGTGAGGACGCGTTTAAAGGCCTGATTTGCAGAAGTTATAGCCTGGATGAAGACACTTGCCCCCAGATGACGCATGGATGACGAAATTACCGCGATCTGACGCCTCTAGATCACTTTCATCCTCTTCCTGGCCTTCGACTCGACTACCTCGTTATACTCCTCGATCAGCCTCTTGATGTACGGAGACAAGACGCGCGGCTCCACCCTCTCCAACAGGCTCCTAAAGAACTTGCTGGCGCACTTGCTACTGTGGAACTCGAGTCTCAGGTCGCCGTACTGCACTACGATACCCTGCCCCTCCGGGAAGGGCCTCCCGCACACAACACACTTATGCTTTACACTCGTTGAAACCCACCTCGACTAGCTTCTCGTATAAAGCCGTGGGAGTCTCGGTGTAGAGCCTGATTCTAGAGCTCTTTGAGCGGGGGTCTAGTAGTTCGATGAACCTCCTCTGCTTGTTTAAAGTAAAGCAGAGGTTGTAGTCTAGAGCTATGAAGTTCTTGTTGTTTATGACGATGCCCTTCCTATACACCGCGAAGCTGTAGGGTATGATCAGGTTTACGTAGGTCATCCTCCTCGTGACGGCCCACCTCAGCGAGTAAAGTATGACAAAGATCAAGGTGTACATTGTAACGTAGTTCAGGAAGTTGGAGAGCAGCTTACTCCCTGTCACAGCAAGGAGGTAGGCCGCCAGCTCTACGCCGGCTAACCCGTTGTAGAGCGAGTACAGGAAGATCGCCAGTATGGAGATCGCGATCGTCACCATGAGGAACTTGAACTGCTGCCCCAGGTCTTTGTTTAGGCCCGGGTCCGAGACCGCAACCTTCATGGCGTTAGACTCCTTGTATAAAGGGGTTCCGAGCTCGCTCGGCGGAGGCATTTTACCGGTTTTCATTGTGAACCTGTAGACTATGAACAAGACGAACATGTAGAAGACGAGGAATATCAGTAGACCGTAGCCCGGTAGCAGGGTTGTCAAGAGGGCTATGACTATTATGCTGATAGCGTTGATCAGGACGCTGACGTGCCTCTTAGGCTGGCCCATCATCGCAGACACGCTATGAACACTATTGGCTGGTAGATTAATAAATTTGGATAGTGATATTAGGTTGTGATGATGAGTCGCCACTTATCGGAGTAGTGAAGACGGCTCGTGTTTCTGACGCCCTGTAACCAATTTAAGTGGTCTACTGGTGAAACTAACTTTGGTGATGATAAGGGAGCCCTGATCGGTGAGGAGGTTATCCCTGCCTGATAGGGTGTAGCGCTTGGGGGCGACGCTTCTAGTCAAGCTCTACGTGGACGCTGTAAGCGAGGTCGCGCTCCCCAAGCTAGCACGCGCTCTAAGAGGGATGGGTTTTAGAGTCGAAGTACTCCCACCCGTCTCTCTAATAGCATTGCTGTCCGCGGAAGTAGGGTCGGTTCACGACGTGATATACAAGGTGAAGTCCGCGGGCTCCAACGAGTACGTTAGGAGTGCGTGCCTTGAGTACTGGGCTAGGGCGTCCAAGTGCCCGTGTACCAAACCCCTCGTCAAGGTTAAAGACTGGGTCGCGTGCTCGGACACCATAGAGGGGGTGCAGCTCTACATAAGGTGCGGCCCTAGGGGCGTCTTAGTCAGGGTCGCCCTGAGAGGTTCGTTGAGAGACCTCGCGAGCCCTCCCTCCTCTATCTTCACCGTGTGTGCTGATAGAGAAGGCTTCGACAAGCTAACAACCTCGATAGGCAAGAGCCTTGAAACCCTATCGTCCTACGTTAGGAGCCTGGCGTGAGAGGTAATCTCTATTAAGGCGGAGGCGGAGACTATGAACTAGTGATGAGCGCCCTATCCAACGACGTGCCAGGATGAAGACTAACGAACCCTGTCTGAGAACGGGGGCTGAGGGTCCTACAACCCGCTTTCGTGGAGTACCTTCTTGAACCTGAGAGCGTCGTCGAACATGTAGACGTTGTTGAATAGTACGTAGACCTCTCTGTCTCTGTACTCGGATACGATGTTCTTCAGCTTCTCCAGGTCGCTGTCGGTGTACTTGTACCTGTAGTTCACTTCACCGGGGCCGATACCGTGGAGTCTGAAGTAGACCACGCCCGCCTTCTCTGAAACCGGCCTGTTTCTAAAGGGGTCTACCACGTGTACTATACCGAACTCCTCGACGACCCTGCGCAGCTCGGCCGAGTTGGCCCACTCTCCTCTCGGTTCCCAGCCTAAAACGAAGCCCTGCGAAATATCGCCCGCCTTGCTGAAGAACTCCCTGACCCATCTCACGGACTCCTCGTTGAAGGGGAGGCTCGGCGGAGTCTGTAAAACTACGACCTTGGCCCCAAGGGCCTCCGCGACCCTCAGGGTCTCCTCTAGTGCCTCGAGGTTCTCTTTTGTCGGCTTTAGCAAGCCGTAGTTCGCGAGGTCGCCCCTCGGCTTCTTCTTCATCCTCTTCCACGTGGGTGAGGTCGGGGGGTGTGTTATGGCCTGCCAGGCTTTCACGGTGAACTCGAAGTCTCTCGGAGCCTCGCTCCTGAGGTTCTCCGCCCACTCGACGGTGGGGAGGTCGTAGAAAGTGTTCTGGAGCTCGACTAGGCTCAAGGACTCGTAGTACTTCTTCCTCGCTTTGGGGAACCCGCAGCAGCCTACCTTGACTACCATCACGGTTTACCCTGTGAACCACACGGCCTCGATGTTCTTGACGGACTCCAACATCTTCAGTTTATCCGCTATCAAGCTCGGCTGCTTTATGTCCGTCTTGGAGACGTCGACTATGATCTCGCACTCGGCGATATCGCCCCTCTTGATCACGACACACTTGGTCATCACAATATCGGCACCGTAGTCCGCCAGGTACTTCGTTATCTCGGCCAGCACTCCAGGCCTGTCCTCTATCCTCATCATTAGTCTAACCAGTTTCGCCGACACCGGGAGGGGTGTTATGACTATCTCCTTCTTGTCTCTGTCCCCGACCACCACCACGAACATGCCCTCCCGTATGTCGAGCGCCTCTCTAATTGTCAAGGGTATCGTGATCCTGCCTTTGGAGTCTACACGGACAAGCTCCTCTATCTTAACCATTCACGAGACCCCCTTTGCTACTTGTTTAATTTGTAAACGCCTTTTATAAGCTATAGCAAACAAACTGCTAT
>NZ_JBMFLY010000034.1:0-11504 GCF_049970955.1 Thermogladius sp.
CTAATAAGCGTACGCGGGCCCGCGGGGATTCGAACCCCGGGCCTCCGGCTTAGGAGGCCGGCGCCCTATCCTGGCTAGGCGACGGGCCCTTCACAGACACTATATTCTAGGTGGGGCTTTAAATAGTATCCTGCGGACTTGAGGGGGCGCATACTGTATTCAGGGCATATACTGTATTATAACACCGTGGAAGTCCCTCCGCAAGGTTTAAAACACCTCCACTATAGCAAGGAGCCTACTCTAATGGAGAATGAAGTGGGGAGAAGATGTCGGGGTCCGTGGACGTCGAGCCCAAGCTTGTTCACACCGAGGTCTTTTACAGGGGCAAGGATAAGAGGTGGCTTTTGATCAACGTCTACAGGTTCAGCGACCGCGACCTCACGGTCATATACGACGAAGTGGAGGACAGGGTTGTCTACGAGCGCGAGACGCCCATAATGCCCGTCTTGGACCACGTAGTGGAGGCGTATAGGCAGATCAACGAGGACTACGACGAGGTCGCTTGGAGGGCTGAGATGATCTCCCGCTTCAAGGCGGTCTTTTCCTTAATCGAGTTCTTGGACTACGAGAACCACAACTAGCCTCCTTCACCGAACCCCTTCAGCCCGCCCCTGAGGCTGTAAGCCCTCAACCCTTTTTTCCTCAACATCTCTGCTACCACCGCGCTTATCGCGCCCGTGTCGCAGAAAACGACCACCACCTTGTCGCGGGGCACATTGTCCGGGTCTAACCTGGAGAGAGGTATCGCGCCCGGTAGAGACCCGTCGTCTACCCCCCTCCACTCCCTGGCGTCCACTAACAGGGCGTCCTCTGGTATGAAGTCGATCTCGACGTCGTCGCTCGGTATCACGTCGTCGGGCCTCGAGGACAACGTATCGAAGGACCTGGCCCCCTCGACCGCCCTCTCGACCAGGGCCATGTCTACTTTCCTCACCTCCTCTTCCACCATCCCAGCTGTAGCGTGGGTCTCGACCCTGCTCGGCGCTATTGCGCAGGCCTCGGGGACCTTGGACGACAGCTCGTAGAGCCCTATCCTCCTCGAGAGCGCCACTATCTCCTCCTTGTCGAAGCCCAGAAGCGGCCTGAGGACTGGTCTAGAGGGCTTAACATACTCCTCCACGGCCTGGAGGTTCCTGAGGGTCTGGCTCGAAGCCTGCCCTATGGACTCCCCCGTAACTATGGCGTTGTAGCCGCCCGCCACCGCCAGCCTACTCGCCGCGGTGTACATCAGCGCCCTCAGGACCACCTGCCTCATGGGCCAGTCCACCTTCGAGGCGACCTCTGCCACGACCTTCCTGAAGTCCACTACCACGAACCTGGGCCTGTAGCCGTGCAGCCACCTGCTCGATAGCTCCCTGGCCACCTTGAAGGCTAGGTAAGTGGCCCTCGTAGACCCCAGGGTGAAGTGTAGGAAGTCCACTTGAACGCCCCTCTTGGCCACAAGCCAGGCCGCTACCGGGGAGTCGAAGCCGCCGCTGAACAGGGCTAGGGCCCTCCCCTCGACACCCACCGGCAGGCCGCCGGGCCCCTCGGCGGCCCTCTTGTAGATGAAGGCCCTACTCCCCCTGACCTCTATCTCCACCGTGACTTCCGGGTTCTCCAGGTCCACGCCGGCCGAGTACTCCTTTAGGGCCGCCCCCACCTCCCTCGCCACGTCCAGAGAGGTGAAGTCGTGGGAGCCGCTCCTCTTGACTCTCACAGCAAACCTCTTGTTAGCCACGAGGTCCCTGGCCTCGCTGCTCGCCCAAGCGACCAGGTCCTTCAAGTCCTTGAACTGGTACTCCGCGACAACCCCCACTCTGTGGACGCCGAAGACCCTTGACAACGCCTCCATGACGTCGACGTCCGTCCTCAAAATTACCTTAGCCTCTACCACCTCGTGCCCCAGGACTCTGCCGCCGGCTCTCTCCACGGCGTCCCTCAGGTTCTCGACCAGCCTCCTGTAGAACCTCGGCCTGGTCCTCGAAGACCTTAACGGTATCTCCCCGCTGACCGTCACAACGTATACCGGCATAGCTGGGTCCAGCCCAATTTTATAAGCTTATCAAACGCTATCATCAATTTAACGCTCAGGTCTGGAAGGGTTGAGGGCTTGTCTTTCAACCTGATCATAACCCACGAGCAGGGCGGCGAGAACTACAGGGCTGTACTGAGCGAGCTCAGGAGGATACTTGGAGACCTAGCGGTCGTGGACACGGGGCCCTCCGTAATACTCGCGAAGGTCCCCGACCCATACAAGGCCGTGGACACGCTGCGGGGCGCCACCTTGTCGCCTCTTATCTACAGGGTCGTACCCGTGGACGTGGTCCTAGACCCCTTCGTGGAGGTGGTGGCCGAGGAGGCCGGCAGGCTGGCGGAGGAGAAGATACCCGTCGACAAGACTTACAGGGTGACGCTCCACGGCAGGCTGTACTGGAGGGAGACGAGGCTCCCGGCACACACGAGCGACGCTATAAGAGTCATAGCGGAGAGGGTCAAGAGGCAGGTCTCGCTAACACACCCGGACTACGTGGTGTACGTGAGGTGCGTCAAGCTGTACCACAGGAGGAGGCTCGCGACCCTGACGGTGGCCCCTGTGGAGAAGTTCCTATCGCTCAAGTCTGGAAAGCCGTGACTCACCTCGGGTAGCCGACGGGGAAGATGTAGAGGGGGACGTAGTTCTCGCGGAGGCCGAGGACCCTCCTCACGTGGTCGTCGTCGAAGGCCCCTATAGCCACGGTGCCGAGGCCCATCTCCGTAGCGGCCAAGTATATGTTCTGCCCGATGTGCCCCGCCTCCAGCACCATGTACTGGTAGCCCCGGTCGCCGTACCACGCAACGATCCTCTCGGGTACCCCCACTATCACGATGTTTATCGGGGCCTCCCTGACCGACGTCTGCCTCAGGCACGCCTCGTAGAGGTCGCCGGCCGGGTCACCAGACCTGACTAGGCGCAGCCTGTGCGACTCTGGCTCGTAGAGGTACACTCCCGGGTCGAGCCCCTCTACACCGTTCGTCTTCACCGCCAGGTAGACCTCCATGGGGTACAGCGCGCCGGCGGACGGGACCACCCTCCTCCTGGAGGTGACGTAGCCGTACGACACCCAGAGAAGCTGCGAGACCGTTCTCAAATCTAGGGGCTTGTCCCTGAACCTCCTAACACTCCTCCTCGCCGAGATCAGCTTGGACAAGCAGGTCTCCTTGTCGGGCTCGGGTAGGCCGATAGCCCCCTTCCCGCTCATCTCCATACACGGGGGTTATTATAAGAGGGTGGGCTAATATAGACCTGTATGGTGGTATAGTGCCGATATCTCTCAGCGACATAATGCCGGAGGAGGCGCTGGAGTCTCTGAGGGAGTACCTCAAGAACCTCATTAAGTCCGTAGACCTCTTCAGGAAGTCCCTGAAGCTCCTCAACGAGGTCAGAGTCGGCGAGGCTAGGAGCCTCCTGGCCGAGGTCGTGAAGGCCAGGAGCGAGGCCAACAAGAGCAGGCTCAGGCTTATCGAGGTCATCGAGAACTCGAGGCTAGAGCCGAGCGTCAAAGAGGACATACTCCACTTCATCAAGAGGCTCGACGCCATAAGCGACAACGTCAAGGAGGCTGCCCGGGAGCTCACGATCATGCCCTACCTCGAGGTACCCTCCCCTATAAGGGACGGGCTAAACAGGCTGGCAGACCTGGTACTACAGGCAGCCAGTCACGTGGCCGAGGCGACCGAGAGGCTGATCGCCGGGGAGCACAAGCGCGCCCTAGAGCTGGTAAACAAAGTCCTGGAGATCGAAGAGGAGGCGGACAAAGTGGACGTCGACAACAGGGGGAAGCTCATCGTTTACGCGGACGTGATCAAGCCGAGTACCCTCGCCATACTGATACACGACTTCAACAGGGACCTCGAGAACGCTGTGGACGCATGTGCCGAGGCGGCCGACTACCTACACATCCTCATTACGACCTGGCTTCAGATAGAGATGATCGTGTAGACCAGCCCAAACGTCGCGAGAGCTGTTAAGGCGACCCCGAGGAACCAGAAGCCTATTATCTTGGCCACGAGCCTCATGTTCACGAAGGAGACCCCACGGGCCAGCCCCACGCCAGCTATCGCCCCTACTATCGCCCCCGTCGTAGAGGTCGGGATCCCGAGCCTCGTGACGACCAGCACGAGCTGGGACGCAGAGAACTGGGCGACGAAAGCCGACTCGACGCTCAGCGGGGTTATCTTCTCGCCTATCGTCTCCACTACGCTGTAGCCCCACGTCAGTATCCCCGTAGCGATGCCGAGCGCCGAGAAGACTGTGACGGGGTATGGGATGTCGACCTTCCCGCTCGGCACCTGGCCCGTGAACACCGTGAGCAGTACGCCTGTCAGGGGGCCGCTCGGGTTGGACACGTCGTGCGCCCCGTGGCTGAAGGCCATCGTAGCAGAGCTGGAGATGAGGAGGGTCTTGTACACGAAGTCCCTGGCCTCGATCTCGTCCTCGGGCATCCTCCTCGAGACGTAGCGGTAGTACACCCCGGTCAGCAGCGCCGCACCGAGTAGGCCTAGGGTTACGGAGTATATCAGGTTCTCTAGGCTCGCAGACTCCAGCAGGTATAGGAATATCGCCATGAAGACGGTGAGGTAGAATAGGACGCTGCCGGACAGTAGCGCCCTCTTACCGGTCACGAACCTCCTCATCCTGCTGAACAACTTGTACTCGGCGAACCCCACGGCTATACCGAGGAAGGGTACCAGCACCCACGCGGCGACGATAAACGAGACCTCGGGCCAGAGGACGGCGTTGAACCCCCCTGCCGCTAGACCGAAGCCTATTATCCCCCCTACTATGGACTGGCTTATGCTCATCGGGATCCTCATCCTCGTTATCAGGGTCACAAGCACCCCCGTCACGACGAGCGCCACGCTCATGCCGACGACCAGGTCCGCCGGCCTCACGGCTTTTACGTCCACGATGCCCTTGAGCAGGGTCACCGATACGAAGCGCCCGTAGATCACGCCCCCCACAAACTCGAATATCGAGGCGAAGACGAGCGCCCTCCTCAGGCTGAGGGCCCCCGAGCCGATGGGGGCGCCTATACTGTTAGCTGCGTTGTTCGCCCCGTCGATCCACGCGACGAGGAACGCCCCTAACCCGGCTACTAGGATCCACAGAATTTCCATGGCCGCTACCGCGCATCGCCTTACGATTTGGCTCTTCTATTATTCAACGACTAGGATTTTTAAGTGTTAAGGCGGCCGCCCCTATGTCGTCCACGCGTTTAAACACCTGTTGAAAAGACCAAAACGCGTTGGAGAGTATTGTTTAAAACCGCTTGAATAGAGAATTGGAAATAGCGTTAACAGGGGTGTTTACGCGTGAGCCTGAAGTACAGGGTTGTTTTCGTCAACCCCGGCGAAAAGACGTCTAGGCTGGCAGAGTACGACCTGAGCGAGGTCAGGGGGCCGGTGAGCCTGGGCGTAAAGCTACACAGCGAAGTCTACGAATCGTGGAAGAAGCCGGTCTACCACCCCGACAACGCCCTCGTGATCGGCACTGGACTACTGGCGGGGAGCAAGCTCTACGGAGTCCACAGGCTGGTCGCCGTGTTCAGGAGCCCGCTGACCCGCGGACTCCACGTGGCCGCGATGGGCGGGGCGGCCTACCAACTAGCCGCAAGACTCCACAGCATAGTGGTGGAGGGGGCGGCCGACAGGCCCACGATAGTACTCCTGAGGGGCCACAAGGATGGCGCTGTAGAGGTCTCCTTCAGCGAAGTGGAGGACGGCGAGCTGGAGAGCGTGTGGAGGGGCTACAGGGGGCTCAAGGGCACCTACGCCCTGACGAAGTACGTGGTCGACAAGCACCCCGACTTCTTCAAGGGGGGCCTCAGTAGGGTGGTGGCCGTCGGCCCCGCGTCAAAGTACACGAGCCTGGGCGCGCTCTTCTCGGCGACGCTCTTCAATGGCGAGATTGACTTCGGGAGCGAGGACCTCGCAGCGAGAGGCGGGCCAGGTAGCGTCTTGTTGAGGGCTCATAACGTCGTAGCTATTGCGTACAGCGGCAGCTACGACAGGTCGGCCGACCTGCCCAGAGAGGTGACCGAGCTCAGGGCGATCAACGACTACGCCGTTAAGAAGCTGGGGAAGCCGTACATAAACGCGGTGATCGAGGCGGGGACCAAGTACAGGTTCGACCCCAAACTGAACACCGGGGGCACCTTCGGCTCCAACTACCCCCACCTGAGGACGCAGACACCGATGTTCAACTGGAACATGATCTACCTCCCCAACGACGTGCGCGAGAAGCTCTTCAACTACATAATGAAGTACTACTGGGAGCCCTTCAACAAGGAGGCTATCGAGTCGAAGAGCTGGAAGACGTGCGGAGAGCCGTGCCCCGTCGCGTGCAAGAAGGTGAGGAAGGGTAAGTACAAGACCGACTACGAGCCCTACAACGGCCTCGGGCCTATGATCGGCGTTTTCGACCTCCACGAGGCCGAGAGACTCGTCGAGCTGGCCGACGCCTACGGCTTCGACGCAATAGAGCTCGGCAACCTGATCGCGTTCGTGTTCGACGCCTTGGAGAACGGGCTGCTCAGACCCGAGGAGGTCTCGCTACACAGGAAGCCGTTCTTCAACCCGCTCAACTACACGGTGGAACACAGCAAGACCAACGCAGACCTCGCAGAAGAGATCATCGAGTCGATGGCCTGGGGCACCAACCCCATACTGAGGCTCATCGCCGATAGGGGTCTCAGGTCGGCCGCCAAAGTGCTGGACCTCCTCTACGAGGAGAGGACCAAGGAGAGAAAGACTAGGTTCGTAGACCTCGCGGTCTACGCCTCGTTCGGCGAGGAGGGGCACATAACCCCGAACTTCTACTGGACACCCGGCATGGTGGCCCCTCTACCGGTCCTTGGGAGGTACTGGACGTTCTACACGGGCGTCTTCCTAGACCCGGAGGAGTTCGCGGCCAAGAGCTACGAGAGGGCTATAATGGAGCTGATGATAGACGACTCCGGGGTCTGCAGGTTCCACAGGGGCTGGGCAGAGAAGCTGCTACCCTCGCTTTATGCCGACTACTACGGTCTGAAAGACACCCTCCAGTTCTACAAGAGGCTCTACAAGAGGCTCGTCGAGTACCAGTCACACGTCGCCGAGCCCACCTTGTGGGAGAGCAGGAAGGTGTTCGACTACATGACCAAGGCTGCCGCCGAGTACGCTAACAAGACTTGGACGGAGAAGTTCTCTGTCGAGGGAGAGAAGTCGGTCGTGGAGTGGTGGACCAGGTTTAAGAAGAAGCTAGCCGAGCTCGTATCCTCGGCCTAGGCCTTGCCTTTTTCTTAGTGAACAGTTTTAATTTCTTCAATACTAAGTCTAGGTAAGACCACAATGGGAGTGGTGGATGAGTAAACCGCAGGGCTACGTAGCGAGGTGCTTGAGCGAGGCCGTCGCCGATCTCGCGCCCGCTACGATCGGTGTAGACAGGCGGGCGGTCGAGGAGGCCTTCGAGACGGGCAGGCTTAAGGTGTCGAGGCCCCCCTCCCGGAGCATCGGGGACTACTCCATCGCCCTCCACTACTTGTTTAAGCTAGGCGGCGTAGACCAGAAGGACTGGCCGCACGCGGCTGGGAGGCTGATAGAGGCGCTCACCTCCAGCAAGTACAAGGACGAGTGCTACGTTGCTAAAGCCGAGTTTGTCAACGGCTACTTGAACCTGACGATCGACTTCAACAGGCTCGCCAGGGTAGTACTGGACGACATACTCCGTGGAGGGGTCGAGGAGAGGCTGAGGAGCGTGGGCGGGGGGAGGGTCGTGGTAGTGGAGCACACGAGCGCGAACCCCGTCCACCCCCTACACGTGGGGAGCGGGAGGAACAGCGTCATCGGCGACACTTTCGCGAGGCTGCTGTCTAAACTAGGGTTCAGAGTGAGCAGGAGGTTCTACGTCAACGACATGGGCAGGCAGGTCGCGTTCCTAGTCTACGGCGTCTCAATCCTCAAAGAGGCCGGCGTCCAGCCCGGCGGTGAGTTCAAGATAGACCACTGGTACGGCATAGTCTACGCGCTGACGAACCTGCTAATCGAGGAGAGGAGACTGCTGAGGGAGGTCAGGGAGGCGGAGAAGGCGTACTGGGAGGCGCTGGCTAGGTTCGTTGAGTGGGCGGAGAGGGAGGGGGCCGTGCCTAGGAGCGCCCTAGACGAACTCAGGTCTCTGCTAGCTATGAGGTCTTTCAACAAGAGCGGGGCCATGGTCGCGAGGAGACTAACAAGGGTCCTGTCGGGTATCGAGAAGGCCCTCGCGAACTCGGCCGAGTTGAAGGCCTTGAAGGACAGCTTGGAGCGGTACACCGAGCTGTGGAGGGAACACGCGAAGGTGTCCTTCCTGGTCAGGAGGCTCGCTGTGCGGGCACCCGAAGTCTACCTAGCCTTGTCCTCCAGGATCCTCGACGACAGGAAGGCTCTGGACGATGTCAGGAAGCTCATGAAGAGGTGCGAGGAGGAGGACCCGGCTACCCTGAGCCTCTTCCACGAGGTCTCGGAGAGCGTGGTCAAGGGGTTCAAGGAGACCCTCGACAGACTCAACATCCACTTCGACGCCTTCGACTGGGAGAGCTCCAAGGAGGTCCTGGAGGGGGCGCACGAGGTCGTGAAGATAGTGGAGTCGAAGCCGTTCGCGAGGAGGGAGGCAGGCGCACTACTTGTAGACCTAGACCAGGCTGCCGAGAACTACGACTTCGTCAGGGAGCTCTTCAGCCCCGACAGGCCGGGCAAGTTCATCATCGAGCGGAGCGACGGGACTACCCTGTACGTGACGAGGGACGTATCCTACAGCGTGTTCAAGTTCAGGGAGACGGGCGCCGACGTGGTCTATAACGTCATAGCCAGCGAGCAGTCGAGGGAGCAGAAGCAGGTGAAGGCCCTCCTATACCTGCTCGGATACGAGAGGGAGGCCAGGAACCTGGTGCACTTCGTCTACGAGCTCGTGAAGCTGAAGGGTATGAGGATGAGCGGTAGGCGGGGGGTCTACTACACGCTCGACGAGCTGGTTGAGGACTACTACGCCGTCGTCTCGAAGGTCTACTACGAGACCGGGAAGTCCAGGGCGCTGGAGCCGGCGGCTCGGGAGGACGTCGAGAAGACCCTGAGAGAGCTGGCGGTCGCGAACGCCAGGGGGCTACTACTTTCCGTAGAGCCCTTTAAAGTGCTAACGTTCGACCCGTCAAGGCTGGAGGAGGCCCTGTACGGCTCGACGGTGCTCTACTCCTACGTGAGGCTACAGAGCATCCTCAGGAAGCTGAAGGGGCTGGAGCCCCTGGAGAACATGGAGAGGCTTAAGTCCGAGGCCTCCTCGCTCCAGTGGGGCGGCTACAAGCCCAGCGAGGTCGAGGAGCAGATCCTGGACGCACTGGCCGAGTTCGAGAGAGTCGTCTTGTCCGCGTACAGGGAGTTGAAGCCCAACAAGGTCCTGGAGTACGCGATGAGCCTAAGCAACCTAGTGAACAAGTTCTACGAGTCCCACAGGGTGATGGGCGAGCCGGACCCGGAGGCCAGGGCCTTCAGGGAGGCGCTCGTGGTCGCCACGCTAGCCGTGATGAAGGAGCTCGTCGACATCCTCGGTTTCCCCCACGTCAGGAGGATATAGCCCTGAACCACCTCTGCTACGCCTCGTTATTCGCGTATAGGCTAGGCAAAGCTCTACTATATAAACCGTAGGCGTATAAATCATACAATGCCGAAGGGTTGAGCAGAATGGGTGGCAAGTCTAGTGAGTGGATCTACCTGCACCACAAGTACGTCGCGACAACGACCCACGACCCCGAGAACCTACCGCTAGTGATCGAGAGGGGGGAGGGCGTCTGGTTGTACGACGTCGACGGCAACAAGTACCTCGACTTCACGAGTAGTATCGGGGTGAACAACCTCGGCTACCCCAGCCACCCGGAGGTGGTCAAGGCCCTCGTGGAGCAAGCAAACGTCCTAGCGCACGCTGCCGGCACGGACTTCTACAACCCCTACCAGGTAAGGCTAGCCATGAAGCTCGCCGAGGAGACCCCGGGCGAGTTCCCGAAGAAGGTTTTCTTCGGCAACAGCGGCACGGAGGCGAACGAGGCCGCCCTCAAGATCGCCAAGACGTCGACTGGGAGGCCTCTCTTCATAAGCTTCATCGGCGGGTTCCACGGGAGGACCCACGGCTCGCTCGCCCTGACGGCCAGCAAGAGCGTGCATAAGAAGGGGCAGTTCCCCTGGATGCCCGGCGTGTTCTACGTGCCGTACCCCAACCCGTACAGGAACCCGTGGGGTATAGACGGGTACGAGCACCCGGACGAGCTGGTCAACAGGGTGATCGAGTTTATCGAGGAGTACGTGTTCGACAAGCTCGCACCAGCGGACGAGTTCGCCGGGATCTTCTTCGAGCCGATCCAGGGCGAGGGCGGCTACGTCGTACCCCCCAAGAACTTCTTCGCCGAGCTCTCTAAGCTCGCGAGGAACTACGGGATCCTCCTAATAGACGACGAGGTCCAGATGGGGCTGGGGAGGACGGGTGCGATGTGGGCTATCGAGCACTTCGGCGTCGTCCCCGACGTCATCACAACGGCGAAGGCCCTCAGCGGCGGCCTCGTACCCATCGGCGCAACCGTGTACAGGGCCGAGCTGGACTTCAAGCAGCCCGGGATGCACAGCAACACCTTCGGCGGCAACGCCCTCGCCTCGGTCGTCGCCCTGAAAGTCATAGAGGTGGTCAAGACGCTCCTGCCAAACGTTAGGAGACTAGAGGGGTTGTTCAGGGAAGAGCTGGTTAAGCTGAAGGAGGAGTTCGAGAAGGTCGGCGACGTCAGGGGCCTGGGGCTGGCGTGGGGCGTGGAGTTCGTCACAGACAAGAAGAGCAAGAAGCCCGACGTCGGCTTCAGGAACAGGGTGGTAAGGGAGGCGCTGAGGAGAGGACTGGTCCTGCTGGGGTGTGGGAAGAGCTCTATAAGGCTCATACCCCCGCTCGTCATCGGGGAGGAGGAGGCCAAGGAGGGCCTGAGGATCCTGCGCGAAACAATTAAATCCCTTATGTGACGTATTTTTGACCAACAACACCTTAACGGGAGCCCTCTTCGAAGGTGTCCCTTTGCCTAGGCACGGGAGACGCTACGGCGCACGCCACGGGAGGTTCTGGCCGGGGAGGCCTCTCGTCCCACGGTTCGTCGAGTACAGGTACCACGGTGTCGTGTACGTCCCCGTAGAGGGCGGCGAGGCCTCACTGCCCCAGGAGGCCGTGGTCTTGTACGAGGACGAGGTCGAGGCTTTCCGCCTCGCGTACCTTGAGGGCCTGAGTGTACGCGAGGCCTCCGCGAGGATGGGGGTCTCAGAGGCCACTTTCTGGAGGATCCTGGAATCGGGGAGGAGGAAGCTCGCGGAGGCCATCTTCTACAGGAGGCCTTTCAAGATAGTCGAGAGGCCTATAGGGTGAAGCGGCTCCACGCTACACGTCTGCGACAGAAAAGTTTATAAGATACTGAAATATGTTTCTAAATTCGGTGAGCCGAATGTGGTGG
>NZ_JBMFLY010000035.1:0-10949 GCF_049970955.1 Thermogladius sp.
GGCAAGATCTCTGTCAGATCCTCAACTACCCACCTGGCTCTAGAGCAGGCCTCGCCACAAGGCTTCACGGCTACCGAGTTGCCCACGACGTTGAAGACGTCTATGTCCCACACGTCGTCGCCCACGTAGGTCACCTCTCTTAGATCGAACCCCAATTTCCCGGCCAGCTCGGCGATGACCCTGTGCTTCTCCATCAAGGGGACCCTGACTAGGCCCCCGGGCACCAGCTCGTCGCCCTCGTACCTTAACTCGTTGTAGTAGCAGAGGCTTATGCCGAGCCTGCTACATACCCTGCCAACGACCTCCCCTATCCCGGAGCTCACGACTGCGACCACGTAGCCCTCCCTCATGAGGCGGCTCACGACACCGGGGGCCTCTTCTCTCACACCGATCCACGAGACGGCCCTTTCTACGTCCTGTCTCCTTATCGGTTTCCCGTAGCTGTGGATCATCAGCGCGACGTCTATCTTCATCCAGTCCTCGTAGGTTATTATGCCTCTCCTGTAGTAGTCTGCGAAGAGCCTGTTGTCCCGGCTACCGAAGTACTCGTGTAAGACGGCCCAGCTGCTCTTGGCGGTGGTCAGGACGCCGTCGCAGTCGAAGACTATTAGCCCTCTACCCACCCGCGACAACCTCCCTCAGCCTCTCCACGTCTCTCTTATCCAAGAAAGTCGTTCTGCACTGGACGACCCTGATTCTGCCCCCTTCGTACGAGATTCTGACTACGAAGTCCTGGCTCACCCTCAGCAAGACCTCGTTCCCTGCCAGGGACACCTCATAGTTGGAGAACATGGACTTGACCCGCTCGAACAACTCGGAGAGCTCCGACTTCACGGGCTCGCCCACGCTCAGCCTCTGTGCTATGTCTAGCGCCTTGGCCCTCACCTCGGGGAGGTCTCTGTACTCCTCTGCGACCTCTCTTAGGATGCCGACGAGGACTTCCAGCGCGTTACCGCCCTTGAACGCGCTGACGAGTAGCTCGAAATCCTTGCTGTTAAAGTAGTCTAGTAGCTTCTCGGGGTTCCCGCCGTATACGCTGAAGCCGTACCTCGACTCCGCTTGGGATATGAGCCTCCTCACCTCGTCCACGGTGTTGGCCTGGATCTTCCCCTCTCTGAGAGCCCTTCCAAGATGGGGGTTCACGATGTTCCTCAAGAAGTCCTTTAAGGCCATCAGTGTTCAACCTATGGTTTTTAAAGGGGCTCATACCTTATATATCAGCGACAACGCGTGGTGGATGGGGTAGTTAGTGAGTAGACACCAGAAGAAACACTCGTGGGCTCCTTACACGAGCGACGTCCAGAAATTCAGCATCTACCCCAGCATCAAGAGGCCGGAGGAAGACAGGGAGCTGAGAGTTGGCTCGATAGCCGTCCTGAACATCGACGAGGTAGACGAGAAGGGCAACGGTATCGCCAAGTACAAGAACGTGAAGGTGATCGTGAGGAATGCTAGCCTGGGCTCCAGAGTCAAAGCGCGTATCCTCAAGCTCGCCCCCGACTACGCGGTCGCAGAGGTTGTGGAAGTACTAGAGGACTCCTACGTGGATTACTGATGCCCGGGAGAAGCTTGTTCTCCGAGATAGCGCAGGTGGTCGGGGCCGAGGTCGCGTCGACACTCGAGCTGGGGGAACCCATTGAAGGAGAGGACGCCTGGCTGGTGCTAGACTACCTGTTGGAGAACAAGCCTGTCGAGGTCGTTGACGAAGAGGAGGTTGTAGAAGGAGGAGAGTGCTACCACGTCGCCCTGGTCGTGGAGGGCTCCTACCTCTTCTACCTGTTGAAGACGGGTAGGGTTAGCAGGTGCGTCCTTATAGAGGTCGGTAAAAACAGGGTGGAGAGCGTACTCGACGAGGTTTTTCGTAGGCTAGGCAAGTGCGGTGAGGAGGGCTAGCCGGCCTACTTCTTGTAGCCGATCTTCCTCAAGAAGCCGTGCCTCTCTTTTTTGTCCTCGTCCCCTTCAACGCCTAGCGGTGTGTAGCCGTCGACTACGCCGACTACCGCCCTGCCCTGGTCAGTCTCGGCTACTATGACTTGAACAGGGTTACCAGTCGCGACGTAAATGGACACGACCTCTTGCACGCTCTTCAGCTGGTTTAAGACGTTTATCGGGTACGCGTTCCTTATGAAGAGGACGAACGTGTGGCCCGCCCCGATCGACAAAGCAGCGTCGACCGCAGCCCTAGTTAACTCTTCGTCATTGCCCTCGTATCTCACGAGCCTCTTCCCGCTGGCCTCGTTAAAGGCCAGGCCGAACTTGATCCCGGGTACAGATGTGACGAGCACCTCGTATATGTCCTCGACCGTCTTGATGAAGTGGCTGCGCCCTATTATCACGTTGGCGCCCTCGGGTATTTTAACGGGTACAACCTTGAAGGACACGGACACCCGAGAACACCATACTAAATATTCACACGAGTTTTCGTATTAAGGTTTCCTAGGCCAATACAAGGTGCCTTCTTGATGTTGAAGGATTAAATAGGTGATACGACCTTAACAGAAGCAGAGCCCCACTGTTTAAAAGGGTTTGTTATGAGGGCTGTTTTGAAGATCGTGGATTTGAGTCCTTACGTTGAGAACGACGGCGTCGTCACCGCCTTACTCTACAAGCAAGAGGAGAGGTGGAGCGAGGTCGAGGTCGGAGAGGGGCTTGAAAGCCTTCTCTCGGTGGCGGGGAACACCATATCCAGCAACCCGCCCCAGTCGAACGTCCTCAGATTCGTCGAAGTAGAGGCGCCGGGCATGAAGGTAACGATAGGAGAGGGGTCTGTTGAAGGCGTCGAGACCGTGATCTCCCCCATCCCGGCCTACTTGAGGTCTATCAAATTCGTCAAGGTCGAGGGAGAGAACCCCGTAGTCGTGCACGAGTTCAAGCCGGGCAACCCCAGCATTGTTTACGACTCGTCCATTGCCTTCGGCAAGAAGCTTGAGTACGACTTAATCCTCGTCGAGACAAGCGAGGGTGTCAGGATACTCTTTCCCCACGAGCTCCTACTCGAAAAGGTGAAGACCGAGACTAAAAAGAGGAGGAAAAGGCGGAAGGCGCGGAGGAGTAAGAAGAGTAAAGCAGAAAAGAAGAAAAAGAGGAGGAGTGGTAAGAAGAGGAGGAGGGCTCGTAGATGAGCTTCAAGGAGCTACCCCACATTAAGGCTAGACCGGGAGACATAGCAAAAAACGTCATCGCCGTGGGCGACCCGGGTAGGGTAGACCTGTTGAGCCAGCTTCTCGAGGAGAGGAGGGTCGTCAACGAGCACAGAGGTCTAAAGGTGGTGACGGGGACCTACAAGGGCGTGAAAGTCTCCATAGCCACTCACGGGATAGGCTGCCCCTCCGCGATGATAGTGTTCGAGGAGCTGGGCATCCTAGGCGCGAGGCGGTTCGTAAGGGTCGGAACAACGGGGGGTCTGAGGAGGGACATAAGGGTCGGCGACGTCGTAGTCGCCACGGGAGCTGGCTACACCCAGGGGGGATGCGGCCTAGGGCAGTACATGCCCGGTATATGCGGTGCCACGAGCCCACACCCTGTTTTAACGGCCAGGATTATGGAGTCGTTGAGCAGGCACGGGGTCAGGTTTTTAGCGGGGCCCGTCTACAGTAGCGACGCCTTCTACGCTGAAGACCCATCGTTTGCCGAGAAGATGAGCCACCTGGGATTCGTTGCCGTGGAGATGGAGGCCGCCGGCTTGTTCGCGCTCGGCTGGATGAGGGGTTGGGAGACGGCTGCCGTACTGGTAGTCAGCGACGTTCTGCCGTCCGAGGAAAAGGTGTTCCTCACAACAGCCGAGCTCGCTGACAAGTTTACTAGCGTCGCAAAGGCCGTCCTAGACGTATTCTCGGAGCTAAGGGACTAGAGGGTATGGAGATAAGGCTATACAACACGCTGAGCAAGGAGTTAGAAGTCCTCAGGCCCGTTGAAGAGAGCACTGTCAAGATGTACGTCTGCGGCCCTACAGTGTACGACTATACGCACATAGGGCACGGCAGGACGTACGTCGTGTACGACGCCTTGAAGAAGTACCTATCGCTCAGAGGCTACAATGTCATACACGTCATGAACATCACCGACATAGACGACAAGATCATCAGGAGGGCCCAGAGCGAGGGGAGAGACTGGAGAGAGGTCGCCGACGAGTACACGAGGGACTACTTGGAGGGCCTCTCCAAGCTGAAGGTAACGATAGACCACCACCCTAGAGTAACTGACCACATAAAGGAGATCATAGAGTTCATACAAGTTCTAATAGACAAGGGCTACGCCTACGTCGCACCGAGCGGTAGCGTGTACTTCGAGGTCGACAAGTACCCAGACTACGGGAGGCTCTCGGGGAGAGCCAGCAAGGAGCTGTGGAGCCAAGAACCCGAGTTTCTCGCCGAGAAGAAGAAGCCCTACGACTTCGCGCTGTGGAAAGCGAGCAAGCCGGGGGAGCCGTACTGGGAGAGCCCGTGGGGCAAGGGCAGGCCGGGTTGGCACATAGAGTGTAGCGTGATGAGCTCTAGGTACCTAGGGGGCCGGTTCGATATACACGGCGGCGGGACAGACCTGATATTCCCACACCACGAGAACGAGAGGGCCCAGAGCGAGGCGTACTACGGCGGCAGGTGGGTGAGCATCTGGATGCACACGGGGTTGGTGATGGTCGGCAGCGACAAGATGAGCAAGAGCCTGGGCAACATAGTGCCTTTGAAAGAGGCTTTTGACAAGTGGGGGCTGGCGCTGAGAGTCTGGTACTTGTCTTCCCACTACAGGAAGCCGCTGGTCTTCTCTGAGGAGGCGCTCGAGCAGTCTAAGAGGTTCTACGAGAGGTTCGTGAACACGTGGAGCCTGTTGACGAGACTGGAGAGAGAGGCCGTCGACAGACACTACGTGAGAGACGAGGACATAGCGAAAGCCAGGCAACTCCTCGAACTCCGCAACAAGTTCCACGAGTCTCTGTCAAACGACTTTAACACCCCCGAAATGCTCGCCGCCGTCAACGAGCTTATGAGCTTCGTGAACAGAGAGCTGGCCTACAGGCCCGTCCACATGCTGGTGTCGATCGCCAAGAAACTGTTCAGGGAGGCTAACGCGGTCCTGTCCCTTGTAGAGGAGGCCGAGACGTCGGCAGAGGAAGAAGTGGACTCACTGGTGAGGCTAATAGTGGACATCCGGCGCGAGCTGAGGAGTCTGAAGTTGTACGACCTCGCCGACAGGATCAGGAGCGAGCTCATGAGGCAGGGTATAATACTGCAGGACAAGGGGTTAGAGACCACCTGGATCAAGAAGAAAACCCGTTGACTCCTCACAGTGAGCGCGTAGAAGTGCTTCGCAACCACCACACGCAACACGGTACGCGCTGCGTCGTCTCTCCTTCGGGTGGATGAAGCTCAAGCCCAGCTATGGGCGTAATAACGCTTATTTACTTTACGGTCGCTCCAATATCCTATGTACAGGTATAAGCATGCTTACCGAGAGCTGATAGCCGACACGGGGGATGGTTGTTGAGGGGCTACAGGATAGAGGAACACCCTATCCTAAAGTTCAGGCGTGGTAGAGTTGTCAAGTTCCGCTTCAACGGTGTAGAGGTTGAGGGTTACGAGGGCGAGAGCGTTCTAGCGAGCCTCTACGCTCTGGGCTACAGGGTCTTCTCTTACAGTAAGACCGGTAGGCCTCGCGGCGCTTTCTGTATGATAGGCAAGTGCTCGAGCTGCCTAGCCAGAGTCAACGGTATCCCAAATACCAGGATCTGCATCGAGCCCGTGAGGGATGGTCTCGTCGTCGAGACCCAGAGCGGGCTACCCGAGATCCCCTCGGAAACACGCGGCGACGTCTCCGAGGAGGAGATCGAGGCCGATGCCGTAGTTGTTGGTAGCGGCCCGGCCGGTCTCCAGGCAGCGCTGACGCTCGCCGGACACGGGCTAAAGGTCGTACTCGTGGAGGAGCACTTCAAGCTCGGCGGGCAGCTGGTTAAGCAGACGCACAGGTTCTTCGGAGACGCGGCGTACTACGGTGGCGTGAGGGGGTTCAAGATCGGCGAGCTACTCGCAGAGAAGGTTCGCGCTAGCCCGAACATAAAGGTCCTAACCTCAACAAGGGTCTACGGGTTCTTCGCCGAGGGCTACCTCGGCGCAGCGACCGTCACAGGCGAGCCCAGGCACTACCTGATCAAGTCGAAGTACACGATCGTCGCCACCGGCGCCTCGGAGAAACTCGCGTTATTCGAAAACAACGACCTCCCAGGAGTAATGGGAGCAGGGGGTGCCCAGACGCTAATGAACGAGTACGGTATTAGGCCGGGGGACAGGGCCATCGTCGTCGGGAGCGGCAACGTGGGGTTAATAGTCGCCTACCAACTACTCCAGGCAGGCGTGGACGTGAAGGCCGTACTGGAGCTCAGGGACGAGATCGGCGGGTGGTTCGTCCACGCAGCAAAGATCAGGAGACACGGCGTCCCCATCAAAACGAGGCGTACTCTGCTGAGGGTGGAGGGGCACGATAGAGTGGAGAAGGCCGTGTCCGTGGCAGTCGACGGGGGCTACAACCCAATACCCGGGACCGAAGAGGCGTACGACGTCGACCTAGTCCTGCTGGCCGTCGGGCTCCAGCCGAACTATGCTCTGCTTAGCCAGATGGGGGCTGTAGTAAAGCACGTCCCCGAGCTCGGGGGTCTGGTCCCCGTGAGGACCTGGAGCATGGAGACCTCGATACCGGGCGTATACGTGGCCGGCGACCTCTCCGGTGTCGAAGAGGCTACAGCTGCTTTCCTCGAGGGAGAGCTGGCGGCCCAATCGATTCTTGAGAAGGAGGGGTTGGTAGAAGGGAAGAGGGCGGAGGTGCTACACTACTTGTGGAACGTGTACAGGATGAGCCCCGTGCTCGAGAGGGCGAGGAGAGGCAAGTTGTCGGTGACGCTGAGCGAGGGAGAGATGGAGGAATTGAGGAGGGGGGCGGGTTGAGCTTCCGGAGGACCGGGGTACTGTCCGTCGAGGAGCTGGCTAGACTGGGCATCATACCGCCCGAGGAGAGAATGAAGAAGAAGCCGGTTGCTATTATAGAGTGCCCGGAGGAAGTCCCCTGCAACGTATGCGTATCCGCGTGCCCGTTCAACGCTATCAGGAAGGAGACTCTCTACTCTCGCCCTAGGCTGGAGGAGAACAAGTGCATAGGGTGCGGAGTCTGCGTCGTCAAGTGCCCTGGGCTAGCGATATTCGTGGTAGACCTCCGCGGCGAAGACGCGCTCCTCACACTCCCCTACGAGATGAGCCCGCCGCCGGCGAAAGGGGACAAGTGCCTCTTGCTCGACAGAGAGGGCAGGGTTGTGGGCGAGGGGGAGGTCGTCAAGGCGTGGTCCTACGACTCGACGTGGGCCGTCACGGTGCGCGTCCCGCGCGACATGTGGCTCCACGTGAGGGCTATTAAGGTGGTGAAGAACCGTGCTTGACGCGAAGAAGGTGATCGTGTGCAGGTGTGAGGACGTAACACTCTACGACGTCGAGAAGGCCATAGAAGAGGGGTTGACGGACCTCGAACTCTTGAAGAGGAAGCTGAGGATCGGTATGGGGCCCTGCCAGGGCTCTGGCTGCCTACTGCTCGTCGCATCCGTCCTCGCGAGAAAGAAGGGGGTCCCCGTATCCGAGGTACCCCTCCCGGTTAGCAGGCCCCCGATAACCCCGGTTCAGTTAAAGTTCTTCGCGGGTGGTAAGAGTGGCTAGGCGGCTGATCATCGTAGGTGCGGGCGTTACTGGGCTCATGACGGCCAAGTTCCTGGTCGACAGGGGCTTCAGCGACATTCTCGTCATAGACAGGAAGTACCCGGGGTCGGGCGGTAGCTTCAGGTGCGCTACGGGCGTTAGGGCGAGCTTCACTAGTAGAGAGCACATTAAAGTGATGCTCAGGGCAATAGACCTGTGGCCGAAGCTGTCTAAAGAGCTCGGGATAAAGTACTCGAGAGACGGTTACCTGTGGCTCCTCACGAGGGACAGGGACGTCGAGTTCTTCAGAGAGGCGGTGAAGTTCCAGAACAGCCTGGGCGTCCCTACCAGGCTCGTAACACCCGAGGAAGTGAGGGAGCTGGCCCCCACGATAAACACGTCTAGTGTTGTCGCCGCCGTCTACGACCCCATAGCAGGGAAAGCCAGCTGTTTCGACAGCGTGACGAACACGTTGACACACCTCCTAGCCAGAGGAGTCGAGGTCAAGTGGGGTGTAGAGGCTAGAAAGATAGCGCGCGAGGGAGGGGGGCTCGTCGTCGAGACGAACATCGGCTCCCTTAGAGCCGACAGCGTCCTGGTAGCGGCCGGGGACGGGAGTAGGAGGTTGCTCGAGACCTTGGGCGTCGACCTGCCGATCAGGAACCTCCCCAAGCACGCCCTAGTCACGGAGGCGTTTAGACCCGTCTTCAAGCCCCTGATCATAGACTGGGCCACCTCATCCTACATCGTCCAGCTGTTCAACGGCAACTTCTACATTGGCGCCGACATACCCGAGGCCTACGACACGGCGGCGAAGGTGAAGCTCGAGTTCCTCAGGAAGGCTGCGAGGGTGTGGACGTCTTACTTCCCTTGGCTTAGAGAGGTCTACGTGCTGAGGTACTGGACGGGGTACTACGACATGACGCCCGACCACCACCCCGTAATAGGCCCCGTGGAGGGCCTCGAAGGGGTCTACGTCGCCGCAGGCTTTAGCGGGCACGGGTTTATGATGGCCCCTGCCGTCGGCGAGGCCCTAGCGTCGTACATACTCGGGGAGAGGCCGCTCGTCCCCGAGTTCGAGAGACTATCCCCTGGCAGGTTCGCGAGAGGGGAGCTTATAAAGGAGATAGCCGTATTCGGCTAAAGTAGACCTAGTGGTTTTCAATGCTCGTAGACAGGTTTGGTAGGCCTCTCACGAGCCTTAGGATCAGCGTCACCGAGAAGTGCAACCACAGGTGTGTTTTCTGCCATAGAGAGGGCCTCCTAAACTACGAAAGTGAGAGCGAGCTGGGGGCAGAAGACTGGGGCTTCGTGGCGAACGTCGCGAGCTACCTCGGTATAAGGGACGCTAAGCTGACCGGCGGGGAGCCGCTAGTCCGTAGAGACATAGTGGAGATCGTTAGGGAGATCACGGGGAACGGGCTGAGCACCTCAATAACGACAAACGGTAGCCTGCTCGACAAGTACGCCAAAGGGCTCGCCGAGGCCGGCGTTGACCACGTGAACGTGAGCCTGCACTCCCTCAGGGAAGACGTGTTCAAGGCTATAACAGGCGGGGACCTCAAGCGGGTTCTCCAGGGTATCGAGGCCGCGCTACAGTACGGGATCAGGCTGAAGCTCGACTTCGTAGTACTGACGTGGAACAAGGACGAGGTCGCGGACCTGGTCGAGTTCGCGTCGAAGAAGGGGCTTGAGATAAACATGATCGAGCTGATCCCGCTCGGAGTCGACGCCGAGCTGTACAAGAGGATACACGTCGAGTTGAGGGAGGTCGAGGAGTACCTGAAGAAGAGGGCGGTCAAGGTCGAGGTAAAGGAGTTCCAGAGCAGGCCAGTCTACCACCTCGACAACGGCGTGAAGGTCACACTTATTAAAGGCTTCTGCAACCCCGAGCTGTGTGCTAGGTGTACCAGGATAAGGTTCACCCCAGACGGGAAGATCAAGCCGTGCCTCTTCAGGAACGACAACCTCGTCGACGCGAGGCCCTACATCCTATCCAGGGACTTCCACGGGCTGGTCGAGGCGTTCAAGAAAGCTAATAGCCTGAGAGAACCCTACTTCAAGGTAGTCACGAGGTGACCGCCTTGAGTATGGTGGACATCACCGAGAAGAAGCCGGTCTACAGGGAGGCTGTTGCCGAGGGCGTCATAAGGCTTAAACCCGAGACGCTCAGGTTGATCAAGGAGGGCAAGGTAGAGAAAGGAGACGTGCTCGAGGTGACCAGGGCGGCTGTTGCTATGGCTGTGAAGAAGACCAGCGAGCTCCTCCCGTTATGCCACCCTATCCCTGTCACTCACGTGGAGACCAGCTTCGACTTCCCGTCAGACAACGAGCTCAGGTTGACGGTGAAGGTGAAGACAGTTGCTCAGACGGGCGTCGAGATGGAGGCGCTGACAGGCGTCGCGGTGGGCCTCCTCAACGTATGGGACATGGTGAAGAAGTACGAGAAAGACGCGGAGGGCCAGTACCCGGACACCAGGATAGAGTACATAAGAGTGGTCAGTAAGGTCAAGACCTCGCCCTCTTCACCCTAGTCTCGTCGCCGATAACCCAGTACTCGCCGTCCTCCCTCACCTCGAGCTTGAATATCGGGGCCTCTTTCTTCACCCTGTCTATTATAACCCTCGTAGCTCTGTTGACCTCGTCCCTCCCTCTCCCTGCCGCGACGATGATGACTGTTGCCTCGCCGGGCCTCACCTCTCCCAGCCTGTGGAGGATGACCACGGCCTCTAGGCTGTTCTTCTCCGCCTCCTCTCGCGCGATCCTCTCGAGCACCCTCTCAGCGACCTCCTTGTAAGCCGTATAGACCAGCTTCTCGACCTTGAACCCGCCCACCCTCCCCTTGACGACCCCCATGAATACCTCTACTCCGCCGACCTCCTTGTCCACAGCTACCTTACTCACCTCCTCCAGGATACTCATGAGCCTGCCAGCAATGTCCCCTTCAACCAGCTCGGCTCTCACGATCAACGTCAACCACCCGAGGAAGGCGGCAGTAGCACTACTTTGTCCCCGTTGTAGACCACGCGCGACTCTGGTGCCGGCTCGTCGTTCACGAAGACGACGATGCTAAACCTCCTCCTCACCTCGAGAGGGACAAGGGTCTCCACCAACTCCCGCACGGTGACCCCCTCCCTGAAAGTGTAGCGTCCCTCCTTGACGTAGTCCCCGAGAACCCCGTACGCCTTGATATATACCTCGACCACGAATCGCGCACCTGCGACGAGGTTCAACCCCAAGTTGCCAACCATGTCTTTCAAGCGCTTTAAACCCGAGCAGTGG
>NZ_JBMFLY010000036.1:0-10926 GCF_049970955.1 Thermogladius sp.
CTTTCACGCTACGTTTCAAGAGCGTTTCCTGCTCTAGGGTTATAACAAGGCTAGGTAGACCCACCCTTTTTCATAGTACAGGTTGGGATTAATCTGTTGGAGGGGTTGTTTCTGTCGCTGGCGGTTCTCGCCTACTACAGTAGGAGGAGCGTGCAGGAGGAGGTCTTCGATTTCCTCAAGGGGCGCTGGGCTGGGTTGGAGGGGGTCGGCAAGAAGTGGGTTAGGTGGGAGGGCGACAGGCCCCTGGCCTTGTCGAGGCCCTCGGACGTCTACGCCCTGTTCTCCAAGTACGTCAAGTTGAACCCCAGGAGCGTCTACGGTAGTATAGAGGTGTTCAAGAGGCTGGAGTCCAGGCGCGACGTCGAGGACGACTACGAGCTCAACGTCGAGAGGGCGACCCCCTTCATAGACGTAGACCTGGAGGGGGAGGACTTCGGGGTGGCGTGGAGGAGGGGGGTCGAGGTCGTAAAGACCATAGTGGGCTTCCTCGAGGACAGGGGCGTCAAGGACAGCGTGTACGTCTTGTGGAGCGGTAACGGCTTCCACGTCAGGGTCAACGAGAACGCTATCGAAGACTCGCTGAGGAAGGCCAGCCCCGTGGAGGCGGCTTGGGCGCTCGTCGAGTACACTCTCGTGAGCCTGGAGGAGAAGTTGCTCGAGATTATAAAGGGCTGCGGCGGCTGCGTCAAGGTAGAGAACATCGTGAACCCGAAGAGGGTCTTCACAGCCCCTCTAAGCCTCCACAGGGAGAAGAACAGGGTAGCAGTCGCCTTCAAGCCAGGGGCAATAGACGGCTTCGACCCCGAGTGGTCCAACCCCTCAAACCCCCGCCACGACCCACAGGCGTGGAGGAGCTTCAGGAGGGGGGAGGCGGACCCCCTAGTCGAGGAGGCCCTTAAAGCCCTCGGTAAGAGGGGTAGGAGCGAGCACACGAGGATCTCCGTCGAGAAGCCGGTGGAGAGGAGAGCTGAGGTGGTGCCGCCGGCCCCCGAGGAGCCGGTCAACGTGCCTAAGCTGGGGAGGTTCCAGGTAATGGGGCTGCTGCAGGCGGCCCGCTACTACGTGTTGAGGGGGGACTTGGAGAAGGCGAAGAGCTGGGGCCTTAACAGGGCCATATTCTACGCGTGGGCGAAGTACTACGGTCCCTCGTCGAGGAGGCTCATGAACAAGGTCAGGGAGGCCTTTAGCGCCTCGGCTCGGAGCACGTACAGGGACGAGGAACTCCGCTGGGACTCGCTGGGCGGTGAGAAGGCGCAGGTCTCGCCCCGCGGCTACTACACAATGGGGGGAGTGGAGCAGACGCCCGAGGACTACGACAGGAACATAGCCCACAAGATCGAGGCGGCCGGGATCCCCTACGAGAAGGCCTGGGAGGCCGCCGTGGAGTACGTGAGGAGGTTCCCCGAGAGGGTCCTGCTAGACCCCCAGGAGTTCTACAGGAAGGTCTACGAGCCCGTGAGAGACAGGTTCGCCGAGCTCGTACTCTCCGAGAAGAAGAGCGGGGGGAAGTAGGCAGGTTAGCGCTCACGTTTATTAAACCCGTGAACAACCATGAAAATAATTAGGGCCCGTCGTCTAGCCTGGTATGGACGCCGCCCTCACACGGCGGAGGTCCGGGGTTCGAATCCCCGCGGGCCCACTCCCCGGGCCCTCTACTAACAGGAGGCTATTCTGACGAGGCCCCCCACGACGTACCTCTCCCTGACGCTAGTCACCCTCACGACAGCCCTGCACCCGCTGAACTTGCTGGACTGGACGCCCTCCACGAAGACCACGGGCCCGTGCTTCACCGGGTACCCGTAGAACCTCCCGTTACTGTAGAGCAGGTAGACCTCCAGCTCGCTACCGAGCAGGCTCTTCTTCATTGCCAGGTTGTACTCGTTGACCGCCCTCCTCAGCTCCTCCACCGCCCTTCTCTCGCTACCAGACAAGACCGGCCTACCCAGCTTCTCGAAGGCTGTGCCGGGGAGGGGTGTGTACTTGTAGAGGGTGATCTTCTCCACGCCGGCCTCGGACAGCGCCTTCAGCCCCTCCAGCGTCCTACGGTACACTCTCGCGTCCTCGAATGGGAGCCCGTACATCAAGTATACGTAGGGCCTCAGGCCCGCCTCCCGCAGGAGCTTGGAGGCCCTCACCACGTGCTCCAGCCCTATCGGCTTACCCAGTACGTCCCTGTTGTACTCGAAGTCGCCTGTCTCCAGCCCTATGTGGACAGTGGTACCCCTCAGGTACTTGCCGAGGACTTTCGCCACGCTCTCGTCGACCAGGCAGGCCTTTATGTTCTCTATCATCAGGGCGCCCTCGCCGGTTTTGAAGACCCCGACGTCGCTGAGGGCGGAGAGGAGCCCCTCTATAGCGTCCACGTTGGCTGGGGGGTTGCAGGGGTCTGCTAGGACGCCCTTCACTAGCCAGTCCCTACCGTAGTCGAGGAAGTCGGGCGCGCTCAGCACAACCCTCCTAGCGCCGCTCTCGACCAGCCCCTCCACCTCTCTCCTCACGTACTCCACCGGGATCGAGCGGGCGGCGCCGAACATGTAGGGGACGCTACAGAAGCCGCAGCCGGGGGGTATGTCGACGGGGCAGCTCACCCTTCTCGCACTGTCCGGGTGGCGGCAGAGCATGCACTTGAGGCAACCGAGCTCCCTTAGCAGGGGCCTGTAGAAGTTGCTGCAGCCTCTAACCACCTCGACGTAGTACCTGTAGACCTTGACAGGCCTGTAGACGCGGTCGACTCTAGTCCAGTGCTCGAACCTCGTGATCTCCTCGACAGCCGCGTACAAGTGCGGCGTGGTCAGCTTGGCCCCGTTGCTCGACCTGTAGGCGAGGGCGGGGACCCCCCTGGGGTCGAAGCCCTCGACGCCGCTCTCCCGCATCTTGTCTAGGAGGACGGGTAGGACGGGCTCGGCCTCCCCCAGCACCACGAAGTCGACGCTACCCACCGTCTCCAGTAGCCTCCTCCAAGAGAAGCTTATGGGCCCGCCAACCACTACCACGGCTCTACTGTTCCTCCTCTTGACGTAGTCCGAGAGGGCCCTCACAGCACCGGCGTCTGTAGACATGGCGCTGATCATGACGACGTCCACCCTGTCGAGCCTAACTCCCCCGAGTAGCACGTCCTCGTAGGTGTGCAGCCCCACGCTGTAGCCCAGGGTAGCTACAATGCCCGCCACGACGCGGGGGCCCGCCCCCACGACGTCGAAGGTGGAGTACCTAGACCCCCTGCCCCTCGCTAGCGCGTCTACAACGGCGACTCTCATAGACCCACTTGGAGTTCTTTATATACCCTTTGACATGTAAAGTTACACGGGGTAAATAATGCCAGCAGAGACGTCGATAGCAGAGATGAACAGCATAGACTACCTGACCATGATGGTGAGAGACGTCGAGGACGTGCTGGCAGTACTAGAGGAGGCCGTGAAAGCCTACGCGGGGGGCAACAGCGTTTCGAGGGTCTACCCCAAGATAAGAGACTTAAAGAACAAGGTGGAGGACGGCAAGGTCATGATAATGGAGTACCTCATGAGGCTGGGGGAAGCCCTAATGAACGCCAGGTCTTACATAGCTGTGGCCCAGGGGCTGGACAAGATAGCTCAGTTGTCCGACGGCGCAGGGTACAGGCTCATGTTGCTGGAGGAGAACAACATAAGACTGGACAACAAGATAGTCGACAACGTGATCGAGCTGGTGAAGACTGCGAGGAAGCAGATGCTCCTGATAAGAGACTCCCTGGAGAAGCTGAGGCTCAACCCCAGGAAGAGCCTGAGCAACTGCAGCGAGGTGAGTAAGCTAGAGGCTCTAGCGGACGAGACGTACCGGAACACCACCTTCAGCCTGTACACCCTCCACTCGGGGAATATAGTTGCCCTCATGGTCGGTAAGGAGATAGTTGACTTCGTCGAGGAAATATGCGACTTCGCCAAGCTCATCGGTGAGGAGATACGGTTCCTAGCACTCCTGAAGACAGCGTCGACGTGACCAAGTGCTTCTCTATCCTGCTACACAACCGGGTAGTAGTACCCGACCCCGCCTGCGGCTCTGCGATATACTGGAGCTCGTACTACGGCTCCCTCCTGGGGATCGAGAAGCCGAGGAGTAGGAGCGAACAGGCACCCCTAGAGCTCTCTCTCATAGAGGCGCTCTACCTACTCGAGAAAAACCTCCTGAGGGTCTATGTCAATAGAGGCAACGGGCCCACACCTCTCTCCCCGGAGGAGCTGTACTCGATCGGTCTAGAGAGGGTCAACAGGTTCAGGGAGCTCTACGCCGTCTACAAAGACTTGAGGGAGAGAGGGTTCGTCGTGAGGAGGGGCCTCAAATTCGGTTGCGACTACTTAGTGTACAGGCACGGGCCGGGGATAGACCACGCCCCCTACGGCGTCCAGGTGTACAGTAAAGACGAGTTGACAGACCCCATCGAGATAGTGAGGATGGGGAGGCTCCTCCACTCGGTGAGGAAGAAGCTCATAGTGGCGGTCGTCGACGAGAAGAACAATATCAACTACCTGTTGTTTAGCTGGTGGAAGCCTTAATAATATGGATAGACATGTTTCAAAACGTAAGGTGGGTAGCCGGGCTGGCCGTCGAGGTGCTTTTTATTGGCTTGGAGAAGACCCGGGAGAGAAGGGGGCTTCAACCCCAGGCAGCAAGCTGAGCGGCAGGTACCGATGCCGATAGACGACAAGTGCAACCCGTTGTGCCCGTTCTTCAAGTGCACGAGAAACGCGCTCTTCGTGACCACGAAGTCCTACAGGGGGAAGACGTTCAAGGTCGCGATGTGCAGGCTGACCGGCGGCGAGTGTATCGGGGGCGAGTGCCAGTACGCGTCCTGTAGGCTGAACGCGCTACTGCCGGACGGGAAGTGCGCTAAGGCGCTAGAGAAGAAGGTCAAGCCCGTCTCGGACGAGGAGCTCTTCAGGGAGATCCAGGCGATAGAGGACGTAGACGACAGGTGGCTGAGGTAGCCTAGCCCTTCGGAGACCACCTCCGGTAGAGGGAGTGCTCGACCCCTAGGGCGTCGAGGATTTTACCGACCACGAACAAGACCATGTCGTCGACGCTCTTGGGCTTGATGTAGAAGGCAGGCATGGCGGGGACTACGACAGCCCCCATCAGCGAGAGCTCGTAGAGGTTCCTCAAGTCCACGGGGGACAGGGGAGTCTCCCTCGGTACTAAGACTAGCTTGTTCCTCAGCCTCAGGACCCCCAAGGCGACGCGCGTGAGGAGGTTGTCTTGGATGCCGTGGGCTATCTTGGCGATGGTGCTCATGGAGGCGGGGACTACCACCATGTCGGTGGACACTAGGTTGCTACTGCTGGCTATCTCCGATGAGAGGTCGCTGCTGGTGTAGACCCCGTCTAGGCCGCTGAGCCTGGCCAGGTACTCGGGCAGCTCTACGCCCTCCTCGAGGCGGGCCACCTCGGCGGCGTTACTCGTGTAGACGACGTAGACCTTGTCGTAGACCCTCCTAGCTAGGGAGATGTTGTCTAGGAGGCTCAGGCCGTACCTAACGCCACTGGCGCCTGTCAAGCCCACTACGAGCGTCCTGGTGTCAGGCCTGCGCGGGGTCATCACGGTTCAGGCCTTTCGAGCCACATCACTCAGTCACACTTATCCCCTCCTCGAGTAATATACCTTGACTACGAGGCGTCCGCTCTTGAGCTACGTCCCGCAGGGCATACACCCTAGGGTCTTCAACAAGATGATAGGAGACCTACGTGAGAGGGGCTTGTGGGCTGAGAGGCACTCGTACAGTATGAGGGTGATGTACCAGGGCAGGTTCGTGGCGAGCCTCCACTTCTACCCCGGCTACAACTTGGTAGAGGTCAGGGTGTACGCGGAGTCGCGGGAACTAAACGAGGCGATCGCGCGGGAGATAGGGGGTGTAATAGCCAGGTACCTGCCCGGCTACAACCTAGAGGTGAAGTTTCTCAGGTGAAGAAGCGCCTCGACGACGCCTTCCTCAACCTGTTCATTATGGTGAGGCCGAGCCCCTGCTCGGGGAACCCCTCCGCTATGGCCACTCTACAACCCAGCTCGTCGACCCTCCTCAGGGCGCTGAAGAGGTTGTGCGCGACCTCGTAGAGGTTGCTCCTACTGCCCAGGTTGAGGACCTCGACGCCCAACCCGCTGTAGGAGGCCAGGGTCTCCTTCGAGGCCAGGACGCAGACCCTCCCCTCTCCGAACTCTCTCGCCAGCTCGACCACCTTACGGGTCAGCCTCGCGAGGCCTTCCGCGTCGTACTGGTCTGTCTCGACGAGGAGAAGCGGGGTCTCAGGGGCGTAGTGCCTGTACCTCATACCTGGGGCCAGGGCTCTCTCAGCCTCTGAGAGCCCGCGCGCGAAGCCCGGTACGTGTACTTTGACCCCCAGCACTTTCTCGATCTCCTCGACCGGGTAAGCGCCCGGCCTGAGCAGAACTGGGGGCTTCACGAGGAGGTTTACAATAGTCGACTCGACACCGTAGAGAGTCTCGCCGCCGTCTATGATCATCTCCACCTTTGAGTAGAGGTCTTCGACGACGTGCTCGCCCCTCGTCGGGCTCGGCCTACCGGACAAGTTTGCGCTTGGAGCGGCTATGGGGACCCCAGCCCTGGAGATCAGCCTCAGCGCGACGGGGTGCGCGGGCATCCTGACAGCCACCGTGTCAAGCCCGCCCGTCGCCTCGTAAGGGACTTTGTCCGTCTTCGGCAGTATGAGGGTCAGGGGGCCGGGCCAGAACTTCGAAATCAGCTTGTAGGCCTCCTCGGGTATGTCCCTTGCGACCTCGTGCAGCATGTCGAGGCTGTCGACGTGTATAATAAGGGGGTTGTCGGCCGGCCTCTGCTTCACCTCGAAGATCCTGAGGACCGAGGACTTGTTGTAGGCGTTGGCCCCGAGCCCGTAGACCGTCTCGGTCGGAAAGGCGACGAGGCCCCCTCTCCGGATGACTTCGGCGGCCTTCTCGATCACTCCCTCGTCCGGGTTCAAGGGGTCCACTCTAGCCACGATAGTCATTCGCTACACCGCGGGCGCGTCAAGGTAAATACTCTTCTAAAACAAGAATACAGACAAGGGGGTATAATCGGTGTCTACACCCGTTGAGAGGCTGTCGACGGGTGTCAGCGGAATCGACGAAATCCTGAGAGGCGGGATACCCAAGGGCTTCACGGTGGCCGTGGTCGGCGAGCCGGGTACAGGGAAGACCGTCTTCTCGCTACACTTCGTCTACGCCGGCCTCGTGAACGGCGAGAAGGCGATCTACGTCACTACGGAGGAGAGCAGGGCCAGTATCATAAGGCAGGCCGCCGCTTTCAACATGGACTTCCTCCAGGCCATAAACAGGGGCGACCTAGTGGTGATCGACGCGCTAATGGGGGATAGAGGGGACGCCTGGAGCCTGAGAGAGCTCGACATAGAGGAGCTGGTGAATATGGTGATAGAGGCCAAGAAGTACCTCGGGCACGGCCACACGAGGCTGGTCATAGACTCGATGAGCGCGTTCTGGCTCGACAAGCCCGCCATGGCGAGGAAGTACAGCTACCACGTGAAGAGAGTGTTGAGCAAGTGGGACTTCACGACGGTCCTCACGAGCCAGTACGCAGTGACGACGAGCCTCGGCTTCGGGTTCGGGGTAGAGCACGTAGCCGACGGTATAATAAGGTTCAGGAAGAGGCTTGTCGGCGGCTACCTGAAGAGGTTCATAGTCGTCGAGAAGATGAGGCAGACAGACCACGACAAGAGGGTCTTCGAGATCGACATCGTGGACGGGAAGGGGATGGTCGTGGTCGGGCCTCTCACTCTCTCGCGCGAAGACTTCGCGTTGCCAGCGTCGGTCATGAGGAAGATGTTGGAGGCCGAGCTGAAGAAGAACCTCGAGCTCTACGGAGAAGAGGAGCTAGAAGAAGAGTAGCCTACCGCCACCGTAGTCCCCGAGCCTAATACCAGGTTTGTAGTCCTCTGGTCTAACCCCGGTCAAGAACTCGAACATCTTACAGGCTATGTCGTGTGCCACCTTGTGGAGGTCCTTAGCCGGCTTCTTGAGTATCTCCTGGAGGTCCTCCCAGCTCCTCCCCTGGAGGGCCTTCGTCAAGAGGACGAACTCCTCGAGGTGCGTAAGCTGGGGCCTCGACCCGGCCGGGAGCGAGAAGTAGAGGTTGGCTAGTTTAAACATGAGGTCTGCCGCCGCCTCGAAAGTCATAGGGCCCAGGCAGTAGACCCAGAGCCTGTCCAGCTGTATAGGGGTGAGGTAGCTCTTGTCCAGCTTTTCGAGTATAGGGGGCGTCGAGTCGACGAGTAGCTTCGCGACCTCCGGCTCCATGTCCCTGTAGTTTATCGGTAGGCTGAGTAGTAGCTTGGCTTTGAACTCTCTCTCAGACACCTCGACGAACTTCTTCGTCCTCTCGTTCAACGGGTAGACGACGAGTATCGTGTACTCGCCGCTGACAGGGTTCCTGTCAGGGCTTATGTGAACCACCTTGAACCCGTTCTTGACCCAGAACTTCAGTAGCTCTTCGTTTACTCCGAAGCCCGAGGCGACCCAGTCCAGGCCCCTGATAGAGGCCTCCTCGATCAGCTTCTTTAGCCCCCAGCTACCGATCCCCCTCCCCTGGACGCTGGGGTGCGTCGCTATCCTGACGATCCTCCAGCCCTTTAACTCGCCGAACTCCCGGAGCCTGGTGTGCTTCAGGAACCTGTCCGGTATTATGTTACCGGGTATCCTGCCCCCTTTCAAGAGCTCGTCGACCATGCTCTCCGGTATCGGGCCCTCCTCAGCTATCTGAATGGCGCAGACGATCTTCCCCGACCTGGTCTTAACAGCCCTGATCAAGTGGTGCGGGGCGTCAGCCAGCATTCCGAGGTCGTCTGGCTCGTTCCTGTAGTGGGCTAGGACGTATATGCCGAACAGCTGCCTCAGCTCCTCCTCACCACTCTTACTGAATAAATACGATGGGTCGTAGGAGATGTAGACGAGGTTCTTTTCCTCGATGTCTCTCAGGTCTTGCTCGTCGAGCTCGGCTGGCTCGGCGTCTAGGAGGAGGGTCTTGAAGGACCACACCTCTACAGGGTCGTTCCTACCGTAGCGTATCGGCTCCGTCATCTCGTACTCCAGTACTTCGGTGGACTTGTCGCTCTTCACCCTCCTCAAGAACCTGACAGAGAAGCCCCTGCCCGCGCCCTCGTAGCCGTGGATCGTAGTCGCGTAGACCGTCCTCTTGTGGGCCTCCCATATCTTGTACAGCATGGGCACGTGTATACCGGATGCTTCGTCTACTACGACGAGGTCTGCCTTGATCTTCGGCACTGAGAGCGGCTCCCAGTACTCGATACTGAACCTGCTACTCCTCAGTTCTATGACGTCCCCGCTCTTCTTTACGACTTCGTACTTGTATCCCAGCGTGTCTAGGGCGGTGGCGGCCATGGTGAAGAACGACTGTACGCTGCCGGGTGAGGGCGCTGTTACTAGCACCCTCGGCTTGGGCTTGACCTTGGATAGCAGGTGTATTAGCCCCACGGAGCCTATTGCCACGGCACAGCTCTTCCCCCTACCCCTGTCCGCGGTGACTACGAGGACCTTCTTGCCCTTAGGCTTCTCGTAGAACCACTCCATCAGCTCGATGACTCTCACCTGGTCGTTCGTCAACGCGAGCTCGTAGAGCTCTCTGGGGAAGAGCGTCTTCTCGGGTATGACTATGTCCCGGCTCGCCGCCTCGCTGTACTTCTCCTTGTCTAGAGCGAACTTCTTCAGCACTCTGTTTTTGTCGGAGTCGTATATGGCCACGCCCTCGTGTTCCAGTAGCTTGCTCTTGAACCAGGTTATGAAAACGTGGCGCGGCTCCGGGAACTGCGGCACGGTCAGGTTCTGCTTGAATATCGTCAAGTGGTGGTCCCAGTCCTCCCAGCTCGGCGTGAGGAATACTACGAGCCCCCCTCCCTCGACTATGCCGGTCAACTTGCCTATGTCGTTAGGCTTCAGGTCCCTGGTCAGGTCTAGTACTAGGTAGGAGTAGGTCTTGCCCAGGTACTTCTCAGACTTCTCGTAGACGTCGAACTCGAACTTAGTGTACTTGAAGTTCTTGGCGTGCTCCTCGAAGACCTCCTTCATGGACTCGGCTTCGGGGAACTCGTCGTGGTAGACGTAGAGGCCGGTGTACTTCTTCTTGTCGTACCTGTGCCTAACCCGCTCGTGGTAGGAGATAGCCCTCGCAGCCAGGTGCCCAAGCTTCTCGCTGTCGGAGCCTGATATGACGACTAGGCTCCTAAGCCTTCTCTTGACTAGGAACTCCTCGCTCTTTCCAATAGTGGACAAAAACTTGTTGAACGACGAGGGTATTTCTCCTGCCAACCGGTCTAGCCCCGTCTAACCGTATGGAGAGGGGGCAGCGCGTCTAGCGACACTGCTCATTCTCTTGATCTCCGAAGCGAGCCTCTCGTACTCCTCGATCTGCTCCTTCGTCAGACTAGGCTTCACGACCTCGAGCGCCTTGAGGAAGTACTTCATCTCTACAGGCCTGGCCTCGAGCCTCTCCCTCAAGGCGAGCATCACGGCTTCTCTCACGACAGCGGCTATGTCGGCGCCCGTGTAGCCCTCCGTAAGCCTCGCCAGCTCCTCCAAGTTAACGTCGCTCGCCAACGGGACTCTCCTCGTGTGTACCTTGAAGATCTCGAGCCTAGCCTTGTAGTCCGGCGGGGGCACGTAAACGAGCCTGTCGAACCTGCCGGGCCTCAGTAGCGCTGGGTCTAGTATGTCCGGCCTATTGGTGGCCGCTATCACGACGACCTTCCTGAGGGGCTGTATACCGTCGAGCTCGGTAAGTAGCTGGTTCACGATCCTGTCGGTGACGCCGCTGTCGTACCTCGAACCTCTAGCCGGCGCTATAGAGTCTATCTCGTCGAAGAAGATCACGCACGGAGCGACTTGCCTCGCCCTCCTGAACACCTCTCTTATCGC
>NZ_JBMFLY010000037.1:0-10330 GCF_049970955.1 Thermogladius sp.
TGACCCTCCTCAGACTGAAGCCCCGTAACTCCATTGAGATACCCGTCCACAACGCCCTCTCGTAGCCTATTCGCAGGAGTGGGGTTATTATGCTTGCCAGGTCGCCCGGGGTGACCGGGACGGCCCTCTTCCCCCTCTCCTTCCTCACGAACTCGACCTCTCTGTAGTCCCTCGCAACGAGGGGCATGATCCTGAAAGCGTAGGCCACCGCGTATGCGACCCCTTTGGGGACCCCCAGCTCCCTCTCGAGCCCCCTCGCCACCTCGACTGGTGTGTACTCGGTGATGAACCAGGAGCCGGCGGCAGCTATGAGGAGGAGCCTGAGCGACACCCTCACGAAGCCCTCTACTGCCCCGCTCCTCACCGGGTAGCCGAGGAGGTGGAACACGGTGCTCCCCGTGTTGTTGAACAAGACCGCGTTCACGAACACGCCGGTCAACCCGACGGCGTACAGGGCGTACACCCAGTAGACCCTCCTCAGCCTCTTAAACGAGGCGGCTAAACAGGCCAGTGACAGGGCGAGTAGGACGGCCTCGTTCTCTAGGACGAAGGCCGCTAGTGATAGCCCGAGGGCTGTCAGGAAGCCGAGGGATGCAGAAGGCCTAGCCAAGCCTCACACCCGCCGCCCTCAGCATCTCCAGCCCGAGCCAGACCGGGTCGACCTCTCTCAAACGCCCCCCGTCCACGAAGTACGCCCTGTCGGCCAGCTCCAGGAGTAGCCTCGGGTCGTGAGTCGAGACCAGTAGCCCGGCACCCCTCTCGGCCAGCGCCCTCACAGCCCTCACAAGCTCGCCGAACATCGCGTCGTCTAGGCCTGTACTGGGCTCGTCTAGGAGAATTAAGTCCCTGGAGTACCCGTAGGCGACGAGGTTGGCGAGCCACCTCCGCTGGCCGTGGCTCAGGGTGAACGGGTTCCTGCGTCTGACCTGGTCGAACCACGGGTACATGGAGGCGAGCTCGCTGAATGCCACGGACCTCGCCGCGTCCCTCAGCTCGCCCTCGACGGTCCTGTGTATAAACGTGAAGTCGGGGTGCTGGGGCACGTAGAAGGCCCTCCTCGCTTTCACCTTCCTGTAGGACAGCGGCTTGAGGAAGCCGGCTATGGTCTTCAGCAACGTCGTCTTACCCGACCCGTTCGGGCCGGCGACCACGACCACCTCACCCCTCCCCACGCGGATGCTGTCCGCTCTCAGCAAGGGCTCACCGTACCCTACGACCAGGTCCTCAGCCTCGAGGACCGACTCGCCTCCCTCCCTGCTTCTCGCTGACCGCTGAAGGGAGAGACCCGCGGTGGGCGGTGGGGAGTCCACCAGCACACCCCGCTCGATTCTGTAGGTCTTGTCGGCCAGGTCTCGGAAGAACAGTGGTTTGTGCTCCACGAGGAGGACTGAGAGCCCCATCCTCTTGGCCTTTTCCACGAAGTTCACCACGTTCTTCACCCCCCACGGGTCCAGGCTGGCGGTGGGCTCGTCGAGTATCAAGAGGCCTGGGTCGTGCACAACCGCCGAGGCGATCGTCAGCCTCCTCTTCTCGCCGAGGGAGAGGTTCTCGACGTGCTCGCTTGCCTTCGCGCCGAGGCCGAAGAACTCCAGCACCTTCTTGCTCTTCTCGACCGCCACCGTGGTCTCGTAACCCATGTTCTCGAGTGTGAAGACGAGCTCGTCGAGCGGTGTAGGCATCGCGATCTGCCTGTCGGGGTCCTGCAACACCACGCCGGTCACTAGGGGGACTCTCCGGAATCCGTGCGGGTCCAGCGGGTCTACACCGCCCAGCGATACCCTGCCCGTGACGTGGCCGTTGAGGAGGTGCTTTAACACGCCGGTGATCGCGAGTACTAGCGTCGTCTTGCCCGAGCCGGAGGGGCCGGTGACCAGGGCGACCTCCCCGTCTCCCAGCTCTATACTGGCGCTCTTGACCACCGGGCCGCCGTCGAGGCCGTAACTCGCTGTGAGGCCCTCTACTCTCAGCATACGACCGCCTAGAACCCAGTTATCGGTATGATGAAAACCCGGTTTATACGTGACCCTAGAGCCTGGGCTCCAGGAGCGAGTACGTCTGGTCGTCTGGGTTGAAAACCAGGTAGCGTAGGCCGTCCGGGGTGTACCTAGTGAAACCGTATATCGTGGGCTTAAGGCCCTGCTTCGCGGCCTCGACCTCCTCCGCCTTCAACCTGCCCACCTCTGCGTAGGCCCTTGACCTGTACTTGTCCACGAGTGCCGAGGGCCTCGTTTTCGCGAAGGCGAGAGACTCGAGGAGTTTAACGAGCGTTATGAGGGCGTCGTAGCCTAGGCTGAATAGGGGTACGGCGAAGTGGCCAGTGTGCCTGAGCGCTATGAAAGGCCTCGCCTTGTACATCGCGTCGATCAAGTTCTCCTCGCTGCCGACCTCCGCTACCGACACTTCTCTCGAGGCGAGGAGCTCTTTGAAGACGCCCGGCACTCTTGTCTCGGCTATGACCTGCGAGCCCCTGGGGGCGTTGAGCGTTATCAGCATCATCAGCTCCTCTGGCAGCAGTATCCTACCCTTCTCGTCCAGGACTACGAGCGAGGAGGCGTCGTTGTTCACTACAACGCCTAGCTCGGCCTCCGTGGCCCTGACTATGTCGGCCACTCTCTCGAGCTCTTTAGTGAACGGGTACATCGACTCGTAAGCCTTGGCCTTGACGTTGTGTAGGAGGACGTAGTCGACTTCCAGAGCCTTCAACACGTCGGGCACTATGGTGTCGGCGGGTGAGTACGCGGTGTGGACTACGACCCTGAACCCCCTCGTAATGATCTCGTCGACCTTAACGAAGCTGAGGAGGGCCGACACGTATAGCTTGTGGATGTACTCCGAGTACATGACCCAGCCTATCTCGCCCAGCCCAACCCTCTTGACCTCCGACTCCCCGATGCTCAACCTGCTCGCGAGTAGCTCGTAGCCGGGGGACTTGAACAGCTTTAGCATAACGGAGTCCTTCACGGAGTGCGAGGTCGTGAACAGGAAGCCACCCTTGGCCCCGAACCTCTTTATGCTGAAAGAGATCTCCCCGCTCAGCGACTCGTGGAAGTCCATTACCTCTACTCCCACGCTCATGAGCCCGGAGGTGAAGGCCCTCTTCAACATCCTTGACGCTGGGTTGTAGTCCCTCCCACTAACTACCACGGAGCCCTTGCCCAGCGCGGAGCCGAACTGCTCCCCTAGCCTCGCGGCCTCGTCCGGCGTGAAGTCCCTGTTCGGGACACCTATTATCCTGTTGTCGTAGAACTGGGGCACCTAGACCACCCTGTTGGGTAGGACTTTCGAGAAAACGTCCTCGGCGACCTTGTTACCCGAGCCGATAACGGAGTCGACAACCTTCACACCGTCACTTAAAACTGAGTCGTTCAACAATATAGACTCTCTGACGTACGTGTTGCGGCCGACGACCGCTCTCCGCCACAGTATGGAGTTCTCCACGCGGCTACCACGCCCGACGAAGTTACCCCCCTCCAAGCTCACGTACGGGCCTACCACAGCCCCCTCCTCTACAACTACGCCTTCGCCAATGTAGACCGGCGGCAGTATCTCGCCCCTCACGTCCGCGGTCTTGTGTACGTGCACCCCGCTGGACACCGTCTCGCCGTTCAACTTGAAGCCGGGGACGCCCCCGCTGATCACGTCCCACATCGCCCTCTTGTACTTCTCTATCGTCCCTATGTCCTCCCAGTAGACGCCCGGAGGGGCAACGTACCCGTAGCACTTGTAGCCCTCCTCGACCATGAGGGGGAACAAGTGCCTCCCGAAGTCTAGCAGGGACTTGTTAGCCATTATCAGCTTCATAGCATTGTCGCCCAGCACGTAGATGCCCGCGTTGACAAGGTTACTGTAGGAGCTCACGCCCTTCGTCTTGTAGAAGGCGAGGCTGAGGAGGTAGACCTCGAGGCTTACGGGCTTCTCGGTGAACAAGAGTATCCTCTTGCTCTCGTCCACCATCACGAGCCCGTACTGTAGCGGGTTGTCCACGCTGGTCAGGGATATGGTCGCGTCCGCGCCCGTCTCGCGGTGTAGTTTGTACTGGTCGCCTACGTCGATGTTCGTTACCAAGTCTCCCATGGAGACGACGACCTCGTCCCCCAGCTCCTCGGCTATGAGCCTTACACCGTCTATGGTGTCCTTCGAGTCGAGTATCCTGACCTCGGCGGGCAACCCCGCTGTCTCGGCGTACTCCTTGATCAGGGCCCCCTTGTAGTTCGCGGCGATGTAGACCCTGTGAAACCCCATCTCCTGAAACCTCTCGACGAGGTGGGCTATCAGAGGCTTCCCGCCGAGCGGTACCATGGGTTTGGGGAGGACCTCCGTTAGGGGCCTGAGCCGCGTGCCCAGACCTCCCGCGAGGATGACGACCGGTGGTCTCATCGAGTGTGCGACCTACTCTATTATTTGGCCAAAGGTGAATTTTAAATTGTCGCCCAAGTTACAAGATGATCTGGTGGACTCCTTGGTTTTCGAAAACGAGGTCGTGAAGGAGATCCTCGAGAAGTACAGGGCGATATGGGCAATAGGCCACGCCCAGGCCCTCCTCTCGTGGGACAGCGAGACCTACATGCCTAGGGGAGGAGTGGAGGAGAGGGCTGTCGCTAGAGCCGAGTTGAGCCTCTTAGCCCAAAAACTCATTCTCAGCCCCGAGTTCACGCAACTGGTCGAGAGAGCCGAGAAGATCGAGGGTCTCAACGACTACGAGAGGGGCGTCGTGAGGGTCCTGGCGAGGGAGATAAGGATCATGAGGGCCATCCCCCCGCGGCTGTTGGCGGAGCTCGAGAAGACGACGCAGGAGGCCATGCACGCCTGGAGGGCGGCCAAGGAGACCGACGACTTCAACAAGTTCAAGCCGTACCTGGAGAAGATCGTGAAACTGACTAGGGAGAAGGCTGACTACCTCGGATGGAAAGACCACCCCTACGACGCGCTGCTAGACTTGTACGAGGAGGGTCTGACGACGAGGGACGTCGACAACATCTTGACGCCTCTGACCTCGGAGCTGAAGAGAATACTTGAGAAGGTCGAAGCAGAGGGCAGGTACCCCAAGAAGCACCCGTTGGAGGACGTGAAGTACGAGAGGGCGTGGATGGAGGCCGTTAACATCGAGGTGTTGAAGATGCTCGGCTACCCGCTGGGTGAGAGGGCCCGGCTCGACGTGTCGGCCCACCCGTTTACGATCGAGATCGGGCTGGACGACGTCAGGATAACAACGAGGTACGAGGGGTTCGACTTCAAGAGGTCGCTCTTATCCACAGTCCACGAGTTCGGGCACGCGACGTACGAGCTACAGATAGACCCCGCCCTCAAGTACACCCCTATCGCGACGGGGGCCAGCCTCGGCGTGCACGAGGGGCAGAGCAGGTTCTGGGAGAACATCGTTGGGCGCAGCCGGGAGTTCGTCGAGTTGATCTATCCAGTGCTAAAGAAGCACCTCCCGTTCATAGAGAAGTACACTCCGGAGGACGTCTACTTGTACTTCAACGTAGTAAGGCCGAGCCTCATTAGAACAGAGGCGGACGAGGTAACGTACAACCTGCACATCGTGCTGAGAGCGAGGCTCGAGAAACTCATGTTAACGGGTGAGGTAAAAGTGGAAGACCTCCCAGAGCTGTGGAACAACTACATGGAAGAGCTGCTCGGAGTCAGGCCGGGCAGGCACAGCGAGGGTGTTCTCCAGGACATACACTGGAGCATGGGGTCTATAGGGTACTTCCCCACCTACACTCTCGGGAACATCGTAGCGGCGCAGATGATGTACGCCATGGAGAGAGAAGTCGGCCTCAGAGAAAAGGTGGCGAAAGGGGATTTCAGCGCTATCAAGGAGTGGCAGAGGAGCAGGCTGCACAGGTTCGGGAGCACCTACCCGCCGAAGGAGCTTCTAAGGAGAGCGCTTGGCAGCGAGTACAACGTGGAGTACCTCCTGAGGTACTTGAGAGAGAAGTACCTGGGCCACTAGTTTTATAAGGCCCGTTTTCCTCCCCATATATCAACATAGGTGGATATCCTAGTTTGAATCCGGTCGAGCTGAGCATTGTTCTCAACTCGGCCTCTACCGTCCTGTTCGTAGTAAGCTTGTTCTTCTCGAGCTCTATCAGCGTCCAAATAGGCGCGCTGAACGAGTTGACGGACACTGTTGGGCTCATAGCGATGATGGTCGGGCTGAGGAGGGTGCGTAGAGCCCTCGAGTACCCGTTCGGGGTAGAGAGGAGGTCTTACGCGACCAGCCTTATCGCCTTGATGATTTTCTCGGGCTCGATACTAGGGTTCGCGGTGAACAGGGTGGTGTCGTCTCTCGGCAGTGTGCCCGAGGTGTACTCTACACCCATCTCGCTCCACGCAGTCCTGGCGTCGACAGTCCTGAACACCGTGCCCCTATTCTACAGTGCCTACTACCTGGCGAGGGATAAAACAGACCCGGTCGCCAAAAGCACAATGGTGGACTCGTTAGCGGACACCCTCGTTGGGATCATCTCCTTCATAGCCCTCTACACGGGGTCAGGACTAGTTGACGTGATAGGCAGCATAATAATAACAGGAGTCGTAGTCGCGATATCCTTCTCCATTGGTTACAGATTCTACAGGGTGTTGACCGGTCACGCACCGCCGAAGAGCGTACTGGTTAAAGTGCTCAACAGCGTCCTCTCCCTCCGCGAAGTCAAGGACGTGAACGTCTTCAAGGCGGCCATGTTGACCGAGGACGAGTACCTCCTCGTGTTGGAGGTAGAGGTGGACGAGAACATGGACGTGAGGAGAGCAGAGGAGCTGGCCAACTCTATTGAGAGCAGGGTCAAGGAGGCCGACCCTAGGTTCAAGTACGTCTACATCGAGATCGTCCCCGCGAGGAGAGAGCCGCCGTCGTACAAGGAGATAATGAGTGAAATAACGTCCCTTGACGAGTAGCTCTCCTGTCGCTGTTGTCGCGCCTGGGTCTCCTGGACGACTCCTACGAGAGTCCGCGTCTACCAGGAGGTGTACTGGCTCTTGAGGCGCCTGATGAAGGACGCCACTTTGACGACGTCAAGCGTCTCCGCAGGGTCGTGGGTCCTTACGATGTGTGCCCCGTTGTATACGGCGATCGCGGTCGCGGCCAGGCTACCGTACAGCCTCTCAGCGGGGTCTCTACGGCCCGTTATCTCTCCTATGAACGACTTCCTGGACACGCCTACCAGGATGGGCCGCCCGAGCGCCCTCATCTTCTCTAGCTCGGCTAGGACCATGGAGTCCCACACGTACCACGGCAGTTCTTGGAACCTGTTGAACCCAATACCGGGGTCTACGACGATCGCCTTCTCGTCGACACCGCTATCCACGGCCCTAGATAAGGAGTCTTTAACCGCTTCAATGACCTGGTCGATCGGGCTGACGCCCCTCTTGTACGAAGGAACCCTGGCAACGACGATCAACGGCGCGCCGTAATCTCTCGCCACAGTAGCCATCCTGGGGTCCTCGCGCAGGCCAGAGACGTCGTTTATTATGTTTGCCCCGGCCCGGAGGGCCTCCTCCGCGACCCTGGACCTGGTGGTGTCGACGGATATCGGGATCTTGTCGCCGAACACGTCCCTGACGAGTTTTACGGCCCAGACGACTCTCTCCAGCTCCACTTCGAGCGGTACGTCCGTCTCAAGGTAGGGTGCTGTAGACCTTCCGCCGATGTCCAAGAAGTCGGTGTTGCTCTTCAAGAACGCCTCGACGGTCCTGATGAGCTCCCCCTCACTCGCTTTCACGCTACCCTTGTAGAAGGACTCCGGGGACACGTTGACCACGCCCATGAGCCTGACGGGGCTGTTGTCGCCCACCCTCACACCGGCTATCACGGCGTCGATCTGCGCCACGAGTACCGCCCCGTGAGTCGTGACTACACATCTAATTTTAAACGCTTTGCGTGATAGACGCTTACGAGGAAGACCGGCTGGTACAATGAGCGAGAGCGTAGTTGTCAGCAATCTTAGAAAGGTCTACCGGGGAGGAGTGGTCGCGGTCGACGGGCTGAGCTTCACCGTTAAGAGGGGGGAGATCTACGGGCTGGTCGGCCCGAACGGCAGCGGGAAGACGACTACGCTGAGGATAATCGCCACTCTGCTTAAGCCGACCAGCGGCGACGTTCTCGTGGAGGGTTACAGCGTAGTACGCCAGCCGATGGCTGTGAGGAGCATGATCGGCTACCTCCCCGAGGAGGCGGGGGCTTACAGAGACCTCACCGGCTACGACTTCATCGAGTTCATGCTCTCGTTAAGGTTCAAGGGGAGGGAGCTAGAGGAGAGGATCGACGAGGCGATATCGATAAGCGACTTAGGCGAGTTCATCGAGGAGCCGGTGAAGAAGTACAGTAAGGGCATGAAGAGGATTCTAGCCTTGAGCGTCGCGCTGGCCATTCACCCCAGGGTTCTCGTCCTAGACGAGCCCACCTCGGGCCTGGACGTGGAGAAGAGCATGTTTGTCAGGGAGCTGATCAAGAGGTACAGGGAGCGAGAGGGCATCACCGTGATCTTGAGCAGCCACAACATGCTCGAAGTGGAGAACCTATGCGACAGGGTGGGGATCATATACAAGGGAAAACTGATAGCGGAAGGGGAGGTACAAAGGCTTAAATCCGCTTACTCGGCCTCCAACCTCGAGGAGGTGTTCCTGAGGGCGGTGAAGCGCCATGGTGTTTAGGTCCCTCCTCAAGAGGGAAGTGAAGGCCTTCATCAAGAACCCGGGCTTCCTCGTAGCGATCTTAGTGATACCCCTCTTCTACGTTTCCCTAGGCTCTTTCATGAACACGGGGATAAGGTCAGTGGTCACCCAGAATACAGGTGTGATCGGGGTCGTAGACGAGGACAACACGGCCTTGTCTAGGGCTTTCGTAGCCTACTTAAACAACACGCTGAACGGCAGGGTGAGACTCGTCACAGGCGTCTCTGAGCTGCCTGGTTTCAGCACAATAGTTGTAATACCGAGAGGCTTCGGCAGCGAGGCCCTCAACTCCACCCCCAGGCTGGTCACGTACACGCCTCTCGGCTCCCTGTCGCTCACCAGCATAGGCTCTCTACCACCCCTACTGCTGCAGGGCTCTTTCAACGAGGCGCTCAGGTACGCCTTGGCGGCTTTGAGGTCGAACACTACTATAAACTTCTACAGCAACGCTACAGTGGGTCTAGACATAAAGATAGTGTACGAGGGGAGGGTGCTCGACTACGAGAGGGTAAACACCGACATCGGGTTCGGCATTGCGTCGACCTTCGTCGTCGCAATACTTATGTCCTTCACTATGGGCTTCGCCACTCAAGCAAGCGCCGTGGAGAAGTCTGAGAAGGCCTTCGAGCTGCTCCTGTCACAGCCTGTTAGGAGGGATTACATAGCGCTGGCTAAGATCGTAGCCTCTATCGTAGCGGCTGTCATAATGGGGGCCGTGCTATTCGGCAGTCTCTTCGCGTCCCTCTTCAGCATGTCTCTCTCAAGCCAGCTGACCCCCCAAGCCGCGGGTGTGAGCTACCCCGCTACGTCTCAAGTGATCGACCTGAACACGATACTGCTCATGCTGGTCACAGCGGTACTGGGCACACTTCTTTCAGGCGGTCTGGGTGTGGTCATTGGGGGCCTGGTCAGCGACGAGAGGACTGCCGGCATAATTGTGACCCCGCTTACGATGGTTATGATCGGGCTCGCCATAATAGTCCAGTTCACCGGGCTGGGCCTTAACATGCCTACCTCCGTGGTCTCGGGCCTCACGGTAGCCCCGATGCCGCTGTTGCTGAGCCTGTCGAGTACCGTTGGAGACTACACGTACTTCTACGTGGCTCTTGCCTCGAGCTTGGCAGAAGTGGTCGCTGTGTACGTGCTCGCCTTCAAGGTCTACAACAGCGAACTCGTCGTGACAGGTCTACAACTAAGAGGGAGGGCAAGAGGGGGGAGCTAGCCCCCGCCCGAAACCAGGCTGCTCAGGTAGCCTGCTACGTCGCCTACATCGCTCGACGCGTAGTATACGCTGTAGCCTACGAGGTAGTACCTGTACTGGGGGTAGCCCAGAGAGGCCCAGTAACTGCTCCAGGACCTCATGATCGAGGCGATGTCGCCGGAGGACGGGGCGTAGTCGCTCCTCACTTTCACGAGGCTCGCGAACCCGTTGGAGAGCAACCAGGCCTTGACGTCCGGGTTGACCGAGAGTGGCGGTATCCTCACCGTGTAGGTGGAGGCCCCCCGGGCGAGGTCGATCCTCAAGAACCAGCTGTACCCGTTGAACCAGTCGCCGGCGAGGTCTATCAAGTACCAGGCACCGTCAGCGTAGGTCACCACGGCTACGTGCCCGTAACCCCGGCTCTCGAAAGCCACCAGGTACGTGTAGTTGTAG
>NZ_JBMFLY010000038.1:0-1388 GCF_049970955.1 Thermogladius sp.
TCTCGTTCTCGCCAGGCGTGACTATTGTGGGCAAGTCTACGTAGCTCCCGTCCGGCTTTATGAAGTGTATAGCTATGTCCCTGTTAGTTGTGTCAGTGTTGTTAACTATCTGGTGCATGAATACGAAGCCGTTGAGGAACGGGGCGATCTGCAGCGAGACGGTCGTGTAACTGATGTTCGCCCCAATAGTCGTGAACGGCCCTACTGTAATGTTGGTCACAACAGTGTCGCCCGAGAACTTCAATAAAGTGACATTGAACTGCGTAATTGGCAGAGGCGACGCTGTAGTGCCCGAGAGGAAGTAGGCTACCGCGTACATGTCCACGATAGGGTTGTAGGCAACCACGGGGTACTCCTCGAAGTACTTAGTAGCCGATACTGTGAAGGGGCCTACAAGCTTCTTCTCGGTGACGTTGTACAGGTATACGTACAAGTCCCTGTAGGTCGCTGTGCTCGGGAACTCCGTCACAGCTATCAGGATCGAGTCCTTGCCGGCAACGGCGTTCACGTCGATAGCTAAACCGGAGGTGTCGACTGCGAGCTGCGTGCCAGTGTTGGTCGCCGGGTCATATATATACAGGCTCACGTTGCCCTCCGCGTACGTAGGGTTAGAGACGTTGATATAGGGGACGTAGACCTTACCGCCGAACACCACTATAGCCGGCTCGATCGTCGTAGCATATGTGTAGTTACCTCCCTGTATCTCCTGCGTTACGCCCGTAGTAGACGCTGGAGGCGTGATAGGCTTGGGTGCCGGGGTGCTAGCTGTGTAAGATATGAGGGGAGCTACTAGGATCGCTAGTAGGAGTATGTAGGATACTTTCACAATAGAACTACTCATTCACTACCCCCAAGATTATATCTCATAGAGGCGTGAGTTTTAACCTTTTTCTAAAACCTTCATCCCTGACATGCTTTTCCTAATCAACCGTTTTTAAAAGACTGATTAAATCTATACAATTCCTTTCTCCCAGATGAAGTCCACGACCTCCTCGTGGCTGGGGGCCTCGTGCGAGCCCAGCCTTGTGATTTTAAGGGCTGCGACAGCGTTGGCGTAAGAGAGCGCTTTCCTCAAGCTGTAACCCCGTAGCAGGCCCGCGATAAACCCTGCCGCGAATGCGTCGCCTGCGCCAGTCGTGTCGACGACCTCTCTTACACTGAAAGCGGGGACCTCCTCCTCGACATCCCTGGTCTTGAGGTAGGCCCCTTTCTCACCCCGTTTCACCACCGCGATCTCTGCCCCCGCCTCCAGCACCTTGGAGGCTGCCTGCTTGTAGTCGCTTACCCCCGTCATGTTCTGGTACTCTTGTTCGTTGGCGAGTACTGCTCTCACCCTCTTTATGACCCTCTCTAACTCGCTCCAGGGCCTCTTCGATATCAGGCGCCCC
>NZ_JBMFLY010000038.1:1488-9534 GCF_049970955.1 Thermogladius sp.
TGGTCTGGCTGGGGGAACTCGCTTACTACGAGCCTTATGTCGACTAGGGCGTGCCCGACGGCCACGAGGTCTATGTTCTTCTCGCTACTCAAGACTACTTCACCAGCTCGAAGGCCTCTTCCGCTGTCCTGCCTTCGTGGACTACCGCGGCTATAGCCTTGACCGCCTTCTCGGGGTGCGGGTGCCTGAAGACGTTCCTGCCCACCACAACACCGCTGGCCCCAGCCCTCATAACGCTCTCGACGTCGCGTAGGAAGTCTAGGAAGTTCTCTCTAGCGGGCCCTCCGCTCATCAAGACCGGTGTACCAGCAGCCACCTTAACCACCTCCCTGAAGGTCGCCTCGCTGCCGGTGTAGTAGGTCTTAATGAGGTCGGCCCCGCTCTCAATAGCGGCCCTCACACCGTACTTGACGACCTCGACGTCGTACATGTTCCTGATACTTGGACCCCTAGGGTAGGCCAGCTGTAGGCACGGGATCCCGTACCTGTCCGCTTTCTCCTTTACACTGAACCACCTCTCGAGCATCTGGTCCTCGAACTGGCTACCCCAGTACACGGTCACGGCCACAGCGTCCGCCCCGAGAGCGATCGCCTCCTCGAAAAAGCCGAAGACGCTCTGCCGAAGCCTCTCGTCGGGCGGCCTCAGGTTCGTCTTACTAGTCAGCTTCACTATCAGACTTGTTTTCCCAGCCCAAATATCCCATGTACGGTAGGCCATAGCCGGCAGCATCATAATTGCGTCAACTCCCCCTTCTACGACCCTGGAGATTATACTCCTAGGGTCGATCGATTCGGGTGGAAAGTCCGAGGGGCCGTGTTCAACGCCGTGATCGAAGGCGAAAACGACTGCTTTACCCTGCTTGAGGATCCTGGAGAGCCTCAGTTTCTTTCCTACCAGGGAGTACAACCGCCGTCCCCAATGGTGGAGTATGGCTGGCGTAGCATAATAACTTGCTATCGCCCCCCTACATAGTCATGTCGTACGGATGGGCGCTGGCCGTGGCGAGGGCGCAGGGCTCTTCGCAGGGAGACCAAGCTCACAGATTGTAACCGAGCACGATCGTTAGTGTAGAGACGAGAGATATCAGGACGTTGTCGTCTAGGTAGGGCGGGAACTCGAAGTGTTCGACTACTGAGGCTGCTATACCGGCTATAACACCTAGCAGACCCGCGTATTGGTAGCCTATCACCGTCGCAACAGCGAGCATGCCGATATTGCCTAGCCACGACTTTGTCCTGCGACCGTACACCAGGTTCCTTATAAGCCCTGTAACAGCGTCTCCGAAAGAGATAAACAACGCCGGCACTACAGCGTAGAACGGGTTTGAGGTGGCCACCCACACTACTAGAAGGGATGCCCCCCACGCTAGACAGAAGTTGACTTCGTACCAGTTCTCGCTCGTCTGGAACCAGCTAAGTAGGTGCCCTCTTCTGTGAGGGATGAGCAGGAGAGCCGCCAACGCCAGGGCAAACATGAACGGGACCAGTGGCGACGTGAATAGGTAGGGTGTGAGGACGGCTGTAACTCCCCCGGCCAGCATGTGTATGATCTTCCTGTTGTAGTAGACGGCCACGTTGTTTTTGACCCCTCGTAGCACGAGTACGCGGTAGAGCACTTTGGTCAGCCAGAGGCTAGCTAACACAAGCCCCAGTAAGAGGAGGGCGTAAACCACCTCCGCTACAGGTCGCTGTGGAACCAGAGAGCTAAGCAGGTCCATTCCCAACCCGTGTATCCCTTCATCACAAAGTTTTGCTTAGAGGGGCCAGCAAATAAAAGCTTATCCGTTACCGTGTGAGCTCGTACATGCCTGCCGCCTGGCCGGTCTAGCCCGAGACAACAGGTTAATTAGACCGAGTGGGCGCTAGTTTTAGTTTGATCGACAATTGAGCCAGGTGGTATTGTGCCCAGTGAGCGGATCGTGGCCCTCGTTTTGCTGGTCGCAGTACTTATATCTCCTCTCGTGTCGTCTTCGGAGCTAGTCAACTACAAATACGTGAGGACGGTCGTAATACACGCTCCGGCAGTTAGCTCGAGCGGTGTCGGGATCCTCACCAATATAACACTGAGCATCGCGTACCCGGGTAAGGGGCGGGTCTACTTTTCCGCACTACCGCTGACGGAGCTAGACACCCAAGCAGCAGCCCGCGTTGCCGCTTGGGTCGCCGCTAGCATTAGTGGTGCCAGCTTCTACGACTACGACTACTTCGTCTCGATGGAGGCGAGCGCGCCGGTCGTTGGCGGGCCGAGTGCCAGCGGGCTTATGACCGTGGGATTCCTAAGCCTCTTCCTCAACGCCACTATTAAGCCGTACGCTACAATGACGGGCATGATCAACCCGGACGGCTCGATCGGCCCTGTCGGCGGGATTAAGGAGAAATTGGACGCGGCCAAAAGTATGGGCTTCACGCTGTTCCTCATACCCTACGGGCAGAGGTACTACACGTATCCCGTTGTCAACCAGACGGTCACGCCATTCGGTATAATCAGGCGTGTCACCTACGTCACCATAGACTTGGTCAAGTATGGGCAGGAGATAGGCGTGAACGTGGTAGAAGTTAAGACGGCCAGAGAGGCGTTCCAGTACCTCACGGGCTATTCTATCGCCTGCCCTAAGCAGGCCGAGATCGCCCTACCTAATGTCGTAATAAACACCGTGAATAACGTCACGTTTAAGACTCTAAACGAGACTTCGAGCAACCTAGACCAGGCCCAGGCGATGCTGAAATACATATCAGCGAATGCCCTCTACTACGACTACGTCGCCCGGTTAATAACCACGGCGAGAAACTATGCGACGAACGCGACCCACTACTCGGCCTTGAACATGAATATAATAGCGAACTCGTTCGCGTTCAGGTCGCTCGTCTACTCTACATACGCTCTATGGCTCGCGCAGTACTTGAGCGGGAGGCTGAGTTTCGATGACATAGTTAAAAAAGTCAATGACACGATTAACGAGGCGTCCCGTCTCTTCGAGAAGGTACAGCCATTCAGTCTCACGTACTTCGGCCTAGAGGCGTTTATCGACAACCTGGCCTCGTACTACGACTCGCAGATACTGCTCTACACCGCGCTCAACTCGACCAGTCTAACCAGCCAGCTCTATTTGCTGGCCTACGCCTACAGCGAGGCGAGGTTACTCAGCGACTGGATGGGCCTCGTCGAGTCTTTGAAAGGGGGACCCCTAGTTAACGAGAGCCTGGTGAGCCAACAGGCTATGACCCTGTACTCTCTCGCCTCGACTACTGTACCTTACGCACAGACTCTCTCTAGCGAGGCCGGCGTAAGCGTGGACAGCCTCACCCTGGCTAGTGACTACTACGCGGCCGCCCAGCAGGCATTAAATTACAACGACACACTCGCCCTAATAGGGCTGAGCATCTACGCCTCAGCTTACTCTAGCCTGGCTCTCCACCAGATGTTCTCTCAAGGGCAGGCGATCACGAGAGACCTGGTGAAAACTGTGGGTGACGAGGCCTTCTGCCTCTTGGCGAGCACAAACTTCTCCTCCATTATGGCACAGATATACTACGAGTACGGCCTCGAAGCTTTGAACGCCTCCTCGTTGGACGAGGCGCTGGCAGCGTTCTCTATGTCGATCCTTTACTCGCAGGCAGTCGAGCAGGTAGGCGCTAGAGCGCCTAGCCACATCTCACCCTTTACAGAAACACCGGTTCCGCTGACAACCACGACTGTACCTCCTCTACAAACCACGGCTACTGGGGGTGTAACCCAGACGCCGGTCTCTCCTAGAATGCCTTTGGCCACGGCTGTGATCATAAGCGTCATAGCGTTGGTTTCCTTGGTCATTGGCATAATCCTGCTTCTGAAGGGCACGAGGTACCCTAGGTGAGAGAGTTGATAGACGACAAACGTAGCGTAGCTGTAAACATGTACAGGAGTCTTTTCAAGGCGAGCCTGTTCTTTATAGCAGGCCTACCAGCCTGGATTTCCGGTATACTGATCTCGGCGACCTCGGTTATACACATTGTCATGTACGCTCTTAGGGTCTCGACAACTATAGGGGTCCTCAATTATCTACCCGGCATTGCTCTCATCGAGGCGGGCTCTCTCCTCCAGCTAGTCGGCCTCTACTACTTGTGGGGTTTCTTAAAGTCGTCGTACTGGGACGACCACGTAGTGAGGCCTCTGAGCACGGTGGTTCTAGTCGGTTTTGTCGGCGGCGTGGTAACGTCTATGTCGCTGGCACTAATCCCTCTCTCATTTCTATTTATGAGCATAGGGTACATGGGCCTCGGTGGTGTACTCCTGAGGTTGTACAAGCTCACTAACATACCAGAGCTTTACGGTGCCTCCATCGTGTTCCCTATAAGCATATCTACACTGCTTACGTTGAGTATAGTAGGCTGGGTACTCGTTCTATCCGTCTCAGCGAGAAGTCCTCGTGCCTTGTAAAACCTCGTAGACTGTTGTCAGGTTTATACGCCAGGCAATCCATCTCTAGAGATGGTCAGGTGATGCGATGAACATATTCTACGGGCTGTGGTGGTACAACCCCCTGGCAATGCTCTCTATAATGGTAGCTTACGTCCTCGGCATGTTGGTCATGATTCTTGGCTCGTACGTCATAGCACCGAGACTTGCGAGCAGAATAAGTGGAAAACTCTCCCTGAGAACCTCGATGTTCCTGCTAGGGGCTATCATAGTAATTGGTGGTATAGCCGGCCTACTCTTCCTCGCCGGGCTGGTACTAGCTGCTATAGGTGTCCAGGCCGACCCGGCTACCGGCCTCGCACTAGTTCTCGGCGTGGTCCTCACGGTCCTGATCCTAAACGGGATAACATACCTGATCTCACCGCTGATGATCAACATCATGTACAGGGCCCGTAGAGACGAGGACCTCCAGAGGCTGGTGGACGAGGTGGCCCGCCAGGCAGGCTTCAAGAAGCCGCCGAAGGCCGTGGTGGTTGAAGGGCCTCCCAACGCGTTTGCCTACGGGAACTTCCTCGCCGGTAGGTGGGTTGCGGTATCTAGCGAGATGCTTAGGATCACCAGTAGAGACGAGCTGAAAGCCGTGATAGGGCACGAGCTAGGCCACCACAAACACGGCGATAACGCTATAATGCTGTTCATGGGGCTGATCCCCAGCGTCCTGTACTACTTCGGGCTTATGCTGGTCCAAGCCAGCTTCTACTACTCGGGCCTTTCTTCGCGGAGAGACAGGAGTAGCGGGGGTATAGTGTTCCTGGCAGCCGGGGTCGCGGCTATCATCCTCAGCTTCCTCATGCAAATACTGGTGCTGGCCTTCAGCAGGTTGAGGGAGTACTACGCCGACGCTCACGGGGCTGGCGTGGCTGGCGCTAGAAACATGCAGAGAGCACTGGCTAAGCTCCACGTCTACTACAGCTACAACAAGTACGCTAAGGCGTCTCTGAGCGAGAGCAAGCTGAGAGCCCTGTTCATATACGCCTTCACGGAGGCCTACGCTAACCCCTACTACCCAGCCTTCTTACCTAGACCCCCCGGCGACTTCTCGGGCATTGACATAGACGAGGTAATCGACGAGCTGAGGAGGACTCAGACTAGCAGCCCCGAAGAGTTCTTCAGCACACACCCGCCCATCCCGAAGAGAATAAGGTTCCTCGACCGCCTAGCGACAGGGTTCGAGAAACTCTAGAGTCAGTGTGAGCTCGAGGTCTTCATCTCTTTTTCCGAAGCTGCCCACTTCATCACTAGAGTGCTATATTTACAAGAAAAGGTTTTATTCCTGTTCCTCCAGCCTAGGACCTATTATGCACCCGAGGTCTGTGAGCTCCTGGGCTATCTTCTTGGCGGCCTCCTCTACCTCCTTCTCCTCCTTAGCACCCGTGATAACCATTTTACCGCTACTAAAGATCAGGAGAACTACACGCGGCTCCCGCATCCTGTGAATCAGGCCCGGGAACTGCTCGGGTTCGTACATGCTGTCCTCGAGCATGTAGGCGGCCTTCTCCAGGTTTACTAGTGCGTGGATGTCCCCGCTAGCGACGATGTTCTGGATCTGAATCCTGGGTTTACCGGTTATCCTTATACCGTGCCTCGCCAGGATCCTTATCATCCTCTTCACCACTTCGATCAACTCGTTGGTGCTCTTCGTACCCGTTACAACCATTTTGCCCGACCTAAAAATGAGGGCGGTCGCCTTAGGCTTGTCGAGGCGGAATATCAGCCCGGGGAACTGGTCTGGTCTAAATGTGATGTTTGGGATCTTTGACTCGAGGAGGTCTAGGTCTATCCCGTGCTCCAGTATTACAGTAGCGACGATGTTCTCTATCCTCGTCGTAGGCCTTGCAACAAACTCCATTAAAAGCACCTTATCACGAAAGATATCTGGTAGTGAAGGTATTTAAGCATATTAAACGGTTGATTCAAGCCCTGTGCCTCTCCACGGCTGGCATGGTTACGCGTACAAGCAGATAGCCCGCAAACTAGGCCGGAAACAGGGCGAGCAGTATCCTTGATAACAATGGGGATAGAAAGAACACGTATAACAGAAGTAGAACCGTTGTCTCTAGGTAGCTCTTCTTGAGTAAATAGACTAGCTCGTATGCGGCATTGTTCAGTAGTCTCAGCTTCACGGTGGACGTTGCCATGTACAACCCCCTCGAGAAGGGTTTCGATTTGAGTCTTTTAACGCCGTCTTTTAAGCGCAGTATCGCCTCATCAGTCAAGTGCACCGGGATGTAAGTTATGTGAGCCCTGACGCCGGTCTCGGAATGCTCGTCGTTGGTAAGGACCTCTATAAGACCGTTATACTCCCCCTCCAGGGCGTTCAACAGACGGTCTCTAGACCCGGGCGCCATGTTGTTCCCCCTGAAGAAGACCATGAGCACCGGGTCCCTGCCGTCGCTACCCCGGATCTCCACGATCCTCGCCACTCCTTTGACTACACCGGGGGCTTCCACGTTAACCGATATAGACCTTACCATGGGCCACGTGGGATCCCTCTTCCTAGTCTCCCAGGCGGCCTCGACCGCCTTCGCGAGGGCGTCTTCTAAACCGCTGGTGTCAACCCTGCCAGCCCTCTCCCAGTTGTGGGACTCCACCAGCAGCAGGTGGCTATTCATTCTTCTGAGCACGATGTCCTTTAACTTCAGGTTGAAGGAGTATGGAAGGTCGTCGATCCCGACGTGGGGTCTCGACACTGTAAGGAGCAGTAGTTTGTCGAAGACTAAACCGAGGACCCTCCACTTATCGCTCGTCGTTATCTCGAAAGCGCCGTGGTAGAGAAGAGTCTCCCCCTCCTCGTTCACTAGTTTGACAAGTTGGGGTCTCAGCTTGGCTAACTCCCTTGTCGACACGACATCGCGGTCGTGGCTACCGAAGCCGTGGAATACGATGACGTTGTAGTTCTCGGAGAAAGTCTTCTCGAGCTCTTCGGGTAGGAGACTGCTTCCTACATTGGAGAACGGGCCGTAGTGTAGACTAGTATAGACGAGGAGAGTGTCCCCCGACCTGAGTACAGCGAGGTCTACGTCCCTAGGCGAGCCGACGCTCTCGAAAAACTCCTCTATCGACCTGTCCCGGTCTAGCCAGTTCCTCAAGAATAGCGTGCCGATGTCTGCGGCACCGTAGCCTCCAACCTTTCTTCTGTTGATCACCCTATACACCACGTAGTCTAATGCGGCGACTACAACGGCCCCTACTAGCGCGTAGGCTATCAGGCCCTTCTTCAACGTAGTGAGTACGGTGTAGAGGGAGACGGAAATCGACGAGATCGCGACGGGGACGGTGTATCGCACGAGCTTTGTTCCATCAAGGCTTAAGACCACTACGGATAGGAGGGACGCAGACGCCACCGCCGCTACTACCCAGCTCCCTAAAAGCCAGGCGTATATGAGGACGTATATTAGGGCCGTGAGGGACAGCCCCAAAACCCTCTTAGGTTTCCAGAAAACCGTCCCTTTTGAGAGGCGCGAGTAAACGTACAGTACAAGGAGGGAGACAGCGAAGTACGTCAAAAATGGCAACGACCCCTGCCCCATCAAGACTACTATTGCCACCAGAAAAACTACGATAACCGCCGCGAGTACTTTCCAGTGCGG
>NZ_JBMFLY010000039.1:0-8576 GCF_049970955.1 Thermogladius sp.
TTCACAGGCCGCTTAAACGTCCTGGCGGCCTCCGAAGAAGATGATGGCCCGCCTCTCCTCCTTAACCTGGACGACAAGCCTCTTAGGTAGGTCGGCGTACCTTCCGCAAACAGTGACCCACGAGGACTTGTCGGGCTCTTTCAACCCAGCCACGTTGCAGACAATGTAGTTCGCTGGGTTCTTCTCTGCCTCTTTGGTCTCCCAATCCGTTAAGCCGGCGACGAAGACCTTTTCCAGGTGGCTTTTCACCTCGACCTCCAGCCTCTCCGGTCCACCAGGTCCCGGGCACTCTACGAGTACATCGTAGGGCTTCGCTTTCCCTATATTAATCTCGAGAACCCTACAGCCCCTTTCCCTGAATAAGCTGGCGACGTGCTCAACGCTAACCCTTTCCATCCACTCCCTCTTTTCGGGGGGCAGTGACTGCCAGTCGACCCCGTACTCTTCGACGCCTCCGACTCCAACTACGTGTATGAAGGGGCTCTCGACCTCCGCCTCCAGCCTTTCCAGGTCTACGAGCCTGGTCTTTGTGAGCTCTACGAGTCTATCCCGCTTCTTCCAGAGCCGCTCGTATAATAGCAGGTCCAGCTTCTTGGCTAACTTAGAGACCTCATCCTCCAAAATCCTCGGTGGCTTGCTACCCACCCAATCTGCTTTGAGGACATTAAGTCTACCCTCAGACTGCTTCTGAGCCAGCCAGTCCAGTACCTGTAGCCCGACTAGAACTTCGACGTTGCCCCCTCTCCTCAGAACAGCTACCGGGGTAGAAAACCTGGTCGTCCCCCCGAGCTTGAAATCGACTACGGCGATATAGCCCTCCTCGAGCCCACTCTCGTTTACAACAACCACGTGGTCGGACGCGGGCTTCTGACCCACCAATGCCTTATATAGCTCCCTGATCGCCCTGGAAGGCTCCGTATAGCGCCTACCGAGGAATACTTCCACTAGTCTGAGGACAACTCGTTGGAACTCCTCGTGGCTGGAGCAACCCGTGAAATGCCAGACATATTTCTGGAGCCTACGCACTTCCTCGTAACTCGGCGTGAGCGACTCGGCTAGGTCTTTGTAGGTCCTCAGCTTTTCCAGCAACATTTTGTAGGCCTCCTCGAGGAGGGGCTCGATGGGGAGGCTCCTAGCGTAGTAGCCCTCGAACACGTGTAGCAGAGCGGCTCCAATAGACTTCTCGGAGACCACGAGCCTCTCCCCGCCCCCAGAACCCTCCTTTTCAAGGTATAGCTCCAGCAGGCTCTCGATCGGCCTCGTGGCGACTTTCTGCTCGAGCATGTTGAGAAGCTTTAACACGAGCTTCTCGTAGAACGCGAGCTCTACAGTGGTGTACCTGACGAAGTCGACTACGCTGCAGTCCCTGGTCTGCCTCAGACGGTAGACTCTACCAATCCTCTGCTCCCTCCTCACAGGGCTCCAGGTCGCGTCGTAGTTCACGACGACGTTGAATTCCTGGAGGTTTAATCCCTCGGAGGCTACGTCGGTACTGAACAGGACCTTTACTACGCCAGCCCCCAGCACCTCACCGGCCGCCTCGCCGAGGGCCGGGAGCGCGTAGACGAGCTCACGGTTTTTCGAGGAGACCTTGCCCACGACGAAGAACTTGCCTTGTCCCTCGAGAACCTTGAACGAGTTTCTCACGGACTCGAGCCTCTTGAGCCTCGCGTATGGTGCCCGCTGGGAGAGTTTCTCGGAAACGCCTCTCAGCAACTTGTCGAGTAGGTCGCTCCTCTCGGTGAAGCCCACGCTCTTCAGGAAATCCGTGAACTTTGAGAAGAGGTAGTCCACAGTGTCGCTATACTCGCTGAACACAATGTAGTCGCCTCTAAGCTCGCTGGGGGCCTCGCCTCTACCAGTCGCGGAGTAGTAGAGCAAGTAGGCCAGGGCCCTGAAGCTGGGGTCCCCGGCTTCGTATAGCTTCTGGAACTCGGACAAGAGGAGTGCTGCTTCATCGCGGAGCTCGCTTGGGACGGACCTGATAGTCGAGTAGAGAACCTTCTCTACAAGAGCGTCGGGGTTTTCCTCGAGGAGGCGGTCGGAAACGCGTAGTCTCTTAAGCTCAGGCTCTGGAGTGGAGCGGGATTCTACCACCTTCATGAACGTCTTCAGGAAGGCGTAAGGGCTGGAAAGCGCTCTCTTCAACAACACCAGCTTTAGCAGGGTGTTCGCGTTGGAGCCTAACAGGCCTAGAAGCCTCCCTAGGAACTTGCCGAGCCTCTCGTAGAGCTGCGCTGCCTCGCCTAGCTTGACCAGGGCCATGAAAGAGTTGAGCTTCGTAAACACCTCTCTGCCCTCTGCCAGGTTGACGTGCTCCTTTGTCCTCCTGTAGACTAGTAGACCGGCCGCGTCCTCGTAGAGTCTCTTCCGCTTTTCGGGGTTTTCGGTTAGCTCTCGTAGCGTAGTGTCTGCGTCGGGAATGAGAAGGGACATCCTCAAGATCATGTCCTTGTGAGTGCCCCTGGAAGGGGTGGCAGATAGTAGGATCAAGTGCTTGGCCCTCTTGAGGATGGGACTCAGCCTCTTCACTCTGAGGCTCGGCTTGGGGCCTGTGAACCCGACCTGGTGCGCCTCGTCCAACACTACGAGGTCCCAGTCTACGCTAGACAGTACCTCGATGTAAGGCTTGTACCGGCCATAGGCGTGCTTGTCCGCCGTGCCACGTTTGGCTAAGTCCAGCGGTGCTACCATTATGAGGGGCTTACCACCCTCCTCGAGTTCTCTCTTTACCGCCTCCACCGTCTTTTTACCAAGCACCCTCAGGACGCCAGGGGCGTGAAGGAGATCCCACAACTCGTAGTAGAGCCACTGCCGGATAAGGGCTCTCGGGGCGATGATCAGGATTTTCGAGGCCTCACCCACCATGGCTAGGTACTTGATAAGGCGGATGGCCTCGACAGTCTTGCCGAGCCCTACCTCGTCCCCTATTAGAAGCCTCACCCTTCTCCTGGGGATCACGTCCAATACTAGGGAGACTTGGTGGAGGAAGTTGAGGTACGGTTTCGAGACAACCTGGGGCTCGGGAGGGGACGAGAACGGGTTGTAGTAGAGGCTGAAGAAAGGGTTGTACTTGAATAACGGCTCTAGGACTAGGCTGAGAACCCCCCTCAGTGGTAGCGCCGGCTCCTCTACCTGCATAAGCAATATCCTCTTAATAGGCTGGAGAACCTCCTCGTGTCAACGACCATCATGAGGCTCCACAAGGCGTCGATCACGGGGCTTATAGCGTCTATGCTGGACCAACAAATAGCTAGGCAGTCGGCCTTCTTGGACGACCTTATGTTGAGGACGCTGAGCGAGTGGAAGAGCAGGAGCTTGAAGTGCCTGTCAGCCGCCCTGCTCACAGAAATAACAACGGTGCCGGATTTCCTCTTCTCTATCTTCATGAAGTCCCCCTCTATGAGAGACTGGTTGTAGATAACCCACTTCAAGACGTACTCGGGCTTGAGCACCCTCTTGGCCTGTAGGAATAGTCTGCCCTCGTCGTACACCCGGAGCATGTAGTACGGCCTCTTGGCCGGGACGGGCTGGATCACGACTTTAAGGTTCGCGCCGGCCTGCAACCCCATGCTCACACGCTCCTGCACTCCCTGTAATCCAGGCTCAGCACGGTCTCGAGAGACTTAAACCTGTCCTCAATGAGTTTTATAAGGTCGGCCAGTCTGATGTTTGACCCGGCGTTCTGGAGCTCTATCTTAGCGTACACATCCACGTCCACGCCCAGCGACTGTAGGAGCCTGGAGAGCCTGTTCGTGCTCGCCTTTCTGAAGCTTATCCTCAGCTCCTCGCCTTGGTTCTCTAATTCAACGTAGCCGTCTGCATAAATCCTGTACACGCTGAGAGAGTTCAATAGGTCTGCTAGACTTTTGATCGCGCCTTTAAGGATTCGGCCCTCGATGTTGAGCTTGGTCAACTCGAGTCTCACGCCAACTGGAGGCCCCCAATTGGCGATGTCCACGCCTTTCACCGACCGACTGACACAGTACTCTCCACTGACCCTGACCCTGGCGACCGGGATCTCCTCTATCCTGTAACCCTTGGGCGCCTCGGCGTCTCTAGCTGTGACTACTACGATGTACTCGCCTGGCTGGTTCACCGTTATTTTTGCTGTAAACGATCCTTTGGATCTCGCCTCCACTCTACTGCTGGACGCCGTTCGCCTCGATATTTCCTCGACGGCCTTGAGCTCTATCTCCACAGGGAACTCCTCGGCGCTCTCCATCGAGCCCTCAACAACGATGTCCAAAACCCCCTCTCCTCTTAGCTCGACGGGCTCCTTTCCCAGCTCCTTCCCGTTGACACTAGTCACCCTCATATTGAAGACCCTGGGCGGGGTCTCCTCCACGAGTACCACTGGGTGGGAGGACAAAGCTTCAACAATGTTTAGTTTAGACGTTGCGAGGAAGGTCGTGAGGTCCACTTTATTGCCGTCGGGCATGTACACCGCGAGTCTACGTACCACCCTCTCCCCGGGCTTGGTGGACGCCTTGGCACGTAGCCTCTCGAGGTACTCGTTTAGGACGAAGCTTGGGTGCACGGCCTCCAGCTCTCTGATATCGGCGCCGAGGCGTTGTACCTTGTTTGCGACGTCCTTCTGCCAACTGCAAGCATACTTCCTACCCGTCCTGTAGAACTGCTCCGCCTCGGCCTCGGTGAAGGGGTAGTCTATCCACAGCACTTCGCCCTTGTACCTGAAAGCGATCATACAGTTCTCGTACGCGGTCTTCAGTGCGTCGAGGAAGTCGCTGAAGCCCGTTATGTGAGGCACTACAACATCGGCTTTGAGTAGCTGATGCCAGAGCTCCCCAACCTTGATCGGCTCCTTAAGGCTCATGTCGCTGTCCCACAGTTTTCTGAGCCCGCTGAGCTGGTTGTAGACGTCGCTCCACTCCCACTTAGTTATGACGCCTCTCTTCTCCAGCGCGCCCTCTAGAAGCCTCACCATGTTTGATAAGTCGCTGACCTCCTCCGGGGGTCTCAAATCCACCTCGTACCCTTGCCTCCGCGTCCCCATAACTACCCTCCTCATCATGGTGTATATCGCGAGCACGACATGTCTTACAACCTCCTCCTCTAACCTTTTCAGCTTGTTCCGTGTATCGTCCAGGTGCTCCTCGCCCACGACCTCCAAAAGGTACTCGCGGTTGTTCGCCAAGTCCCTAACAGCCTTGACGACTTTGAGGAGGTTGAGCAAGAAGTCCCTCATGGTGTTGGGCTCTTTGCCGGCGATCGCCTTGATGGTTTCGGTGTACATCAGCCCCCGCTCTATAGGGTTCATCTTGTAGTCGGGGAGCAGGAACAGCACGTTGTTCCTCGATAGGAGGGACTCGACTAGGTTTTTGTCGGGCTCCTGTAAGCCGATGTATATAAGCACGAGTGGATCATCGTTTTCCTCGACCTCTTTCCTGAGCAGGTCGAGCTCGAGGAACTTGTGTGAGGTGATCGGCTTGACTCTCTTGATCTTCCTCCCGCCTTTGATGGCCTGTTCGTTGACTAAACCCTCTAAAACTGAGAGGGCGTCGTGCTCTGTTACACTCAAGTACTTTTCGCGGAGTATCTTGGTCAAGTCTGCGATCCTAGCGTAGAGTACCCTGTCTTCATCCGTCTTGACCATGTAGGTCGATTCGCTTAGTAGCTCATCGACGGCGTTGACGACGTCGGCCATGAAGACCCTCTGGAATGCGAGCGGGTCGTAGACGAGCGCGGGTAGCTCTTTGGATACTGGGTAGAGCTTCGCAACCTCGCTCCTCTTACTACCCCGCCCGGGTATAGACGTAAGCCAGACCGTCCTAGCGACGGCTGCCTTTACGAAGTCGTGGGTCTCCTGTGGAGAGGCGGGTTCCAAGCTCCATATATACTCCTCTACTTTCCGCCAGAACTTCTTCTTCACGTCCTCCTCGTAGATCCTCTGGAAGTCGCTCTGGACGTCTGACGGCATTTTGCTCAACAGGTCAGTCCTGAACTCTGGCCTGTCGAGCGGTATGAGCCAGGTTGTGAATAGGGCTGTGCGAGGCTCTCTCTTGCGCTGTGATGCATCGTCGTAGACCTCCTTTACCAGTCTCGCGACAAAGGATATCAAGTGCCTGGTCAGCCCGAGCTCTGGGCTTGTGGAGGCTATGTTGACGAGCGTCTCCACGAAGTACGGGTGGAACGGATAATGCCCTTCTAGTCTCCTCTTGAAATCGGCGATGTCTCCGTACCTGATTTTAATAGCATCCCAGAAGGCTTTGTCCGCGTTGGCCTTCTTAATAGCCTCCTCGGCGACCTCCGCCGCACACCTCTTAGCATCACTCTCGTAGGCGTTCTCGAAGAGCCTTTTCTTAAACACTTCCACTATTTCCTTTTTCTCCATGGGAGGTAGCTTCAGCGGTGCCACTCTGTTGAGCTCAGCGAAGATCTTTATCACGTACTCAGGGTGTTGGGGTCCAGGCTCTAGCCGTCCCTCCCTGTACTCTGCGGGTAAAGTGACTACCAACACGCTGTTCGGCGTTTCGTTGACGGCCTCAGCGAGCCGCTTTAGGAAGGATATGTAGGACTCGTCGTAGTCTTTCACTCTACGCGAGACGCTCGTGGCGTGCTCTAAGTACTCTACGGCCTCGTCTATGAGTATCAGCACGGTCTTGCCCCGCAGTACCCCCCTTATTTCATCGGTGAAGGGGGCGGCGAAGGATTCGTCTCTTACGCGGACTTTATCGTACTCTCGTAATAGGTGGGCGAGGAGGCCCCAGGGGGTGTTGACCTTCACTCCGTCGACGGTCACGGGGTTCAGCGGGCTGGGCGCGAGGTACTTCCTGTCCCCTACTAGGGCGACTACCTGTATCTTCCTGCCCGCCTGGACTAATACGTCTATAGCGTGCTTGAGCGCATACCTTGTCTTATCGTCCACTTCCAGGTACCTCAGTGCGTGCGCCCCCTCCTCGTTAACCAGCTTCGCCACGAAGTAGAGGGTGGTGAGGAGGTGGGTCTTCCCGCCCCCCAGGTGGCTGGGTATAACTAGAACCCTACTCTGTACCTTAAACTTGTCTCGCCCTTCCTTGTCTTTGTAGAGGTACTGGACACCCGCTAGGGACCCCATAACGTTCAGGAGGACCTCCTTCATGGACTCGCTAAAGTATGTCCTCTTCAGGAACTCCTTGGGCTCGTACAGCGGGCTCTCGGGCAGGCTCTCGACGCCCTCGACCCTCCCTCTCAACTCGTTCGCTATGTAAGCGTCTGCGAGGCTTAGGGCCTCGATTATCCTGCCCTCAAGGACCTCCTTCCTGGGCTTGAGCACGCTAGTAAATGGCTTAACGCTTGAGGTAGTCAAGCAGGCTCACCCCCCTGTTCTGTCTCTCGACCCTGACACCCACGTAGTCCAGGACTCGGAGGGACAGCTCCGCCTCCGGGTCGCCGCTCAGGGTGGAGAGCGCCTTGGCTAGCTCCAAGGCCTCAGACGTCAACTGGGGGTTCTCGGAGTAGACCCTGTCGTAGTACTTCTTGAACACGTCCTTGGGCCTCATGGAGTACAGCATCAGGGCGTGGAGCACGTGGACGGGGCTCTTGAAGGTCTTGGGGTTCTCCGGGTTTACCCCGTGGAGCTTGAGCACCTCGGCTAGCTCCACCTCGTCGCCAGCCCTGGAGGGCTCCACGAGGATGTAGGTCTTCCTACTCGACACCTCTGTCTCCTCCTCCCTCCCGTAGGCTTTGATTATACCCCTCTTCCAGAACCCCTCCAGCGGCCTGGCACCCCCTGCCTGCGTACCGTAGCTGAGGAGTATTAGGTCGCTGCTGGACGCGAGCCTCCTGCCCTCCCCGCCCCTCGCGAAAACCTTTTTGACGAGGAAGTAGAACACCGAGTCCCCGTGCGAGAGGTTTGCCCCAGCCCCCCGCGCGTAGGCGCGGGCGAGTAGCTCGGAGGCGATTTCGGCGATCTCGCCGGAGCCCACCTGCTTACCGGACTTCACGGGCCTCCCGCCACTGGTCAGCAACCCTAAAACCTTCGCGTAGGACATGACGTACACCGTGACCCCGAACATGCTCGGGGCAACCTTCTCGTGGGCTTTGGCGAGCGAGGACTCGACCTCTTTCACCACTTTGACCGCCTCGTCGAGGAGCTTCTCGTAATCCGCGGCAACGTCAACGGGTTTCGCCTCTTTCACCCTCCTCCAAGAGACGACAATACTGGCTGTTATTGCGGATTTACCTCTTGCGACCACGCTCTCCTCGCTCTCCGTCAGTACCGGGAATGCGGAGGTGGGCGCGAGGTCCCTAGACAACCCCGCCTCTATTAGGGCGATCCAGCCCTCCCTGGAGCTCTGGGCAAAGTAGGTTACCAGTACTCCGTCCTCGCTGAGCCTGTCGGCCATAGCCCTGAAAGACTTGGCGAGCATTTCTCTGTACTTCTCTTCACAGGGCTCCTCGGCGAGCCCCTCGAAGTACTTACACCGCCCTAGACTGAGAGAGACCTCCCTGGAGGCGAACCACTCCCACTGAGTAGCTACCTCGACGCCGTCCCTGAAGAAGGCATCCGCGTGGAACCTGGGCTTGAGCAACGAGCCCTCAACGTCGCTCAAGGCCCTCTTGAGCCACACGTA
>NZ_JBMFLY010000040.1:0-8454 GCF_049970955.1 Thermogladius sp.
CCCCCCGCGTGCAGCCAGGCCGCCTCGACCCGCTTGCCCGTCCTAAGCCTGAAAACCACGTACCCCGAGAAGCGGTGTAGGTAGGCTGGGTCCCTCTCGTCGTGGATAACGTATTCGAATGGGCCCTCTGGAACGGTGAGGTCGAGGAGGCTGCCCCTAATCCCCGGCTTCTCGGGGTGCATTATGTTCGGGAGGACAGCCGTCCGCTCGTTCTCCTCGTCTAAGATAGGCGACGGTGCGTTGTCGGCTTGGAACCAGTAAGCGTAGGTGCCGGGGTAGAGGTTGAGTCTTGCGTGCCCCTCATCCCCGGTTTTGGCCAGCCTCTTAAAGCCCGGAAACCAGCTAGTGAAGTTGCCCACGAGGTACATCCTCTTAGCTCCCTCCACTCGGTCTCGAAAAGGACCTCGAACCCCTTCAGCCTCCCGCCCTGGATGACCCTCCTCCCCAAGACCTTGTACAAGCCCACGCACCGCCGGGAGAAGCGCTTTTGAAACGCGCGACCGTTGGTGAGGCCGGTAACTAATTAAATCGGCCACCGCAAAATAGTCTTACAGCACTGTACGGGTCCGACCCCACGAAGGGATCGCGAGCCTTGGAGTACACGGTGATCTACGATGACCTGCCCAGCCTTGTCGAGGGCTGTGCTAGGGACTTCGGGCTCTCAGTCCACATCTCGCTGGATGGCTTGAGCCTACTCTTCGACGCGGGAGGTAGAGCCGAGGTCTTGCTGAACAACGCAAGGGCGGCTGGTCTCGACCTGTCCAAGGTACGCTCAGTAGTGGTCAGCCACCCCCACCTCGACCACACGGGGGGTCTGATGGGGCTCGCTTCGGGCGGGCCCACCGTGTACATCCCGTACGGACAGCACAAGGGGTTGCAGGAGTGGCTCGGCTCGATCGGCCTCAAGGACGTCGTGGTCGTGAAGGGGATAAGAGAGTTGTACAGGGGCGTCTACGTTATCCCCTTCCCCGAATCCCAGATATCCGAGCAGGCGCTACTAGTTGAGTCGGGCGGCGGCTACACCATGTTCGTGGGTTGCAGCCACCCCGGCGTTCACTACATGGTGGGTAAGGCTGTCAGGGAAGGGTTCAAAGTCGAGAGGGTTGTCGGCGGGCTACACCTGTCGGGGCAGCCCGAGTACAGGGTGAGGGCCACGGTAATGGAGCTCAAACGGCTCGGCGTAAAGGAGTTGCTCCCCCTACACTGCAGTGGAGACCTGGTACTCCAGTACGCCAGTCTTCTCGGGATGCTACGCGATAGGCCCTTTCTGTGCAGGACCTACCGTGCATGAAGCGTGGTTTAAAGGCTCTAAAAGCTTAGGTTATGTCAGGTGGGGAGGAAACCCTTTCCTGGAGACTTGGAGTCGATGAAGAGAGTGGCCAGGGCCGACAATTAACGTGGTTCACGGCGGTCTCTCGAGCAAGCTCTCGACGAACGCCCTGTAGCCCTCGTCGAGTTCCCCCTCGTACGACACCTGTGTAGCCCCGTCGCGCAGCGCCAGCCTCACCCTAGTCGACCCCGCCTCTAGCAGGTCTGCGTCGTGCGTTACCACGACGATGTGCGCTTTCTGCTCCTCGTCGAGCTTGTTTAACAGGTCCCTGAGCCTAGCCACCAGCTCTCTACTTAGGCCTATCGTCGGCTCGTCCAACAGCAGCGTTGAGTCCTTGAGCCGCGGGCTAATAGCCCTCAGGGCCTGGTTCACGGCCAGCCTGAGAGCCAGCGACGCCACCGACTGCTGCCCTCCACTAGGTAGGACTACCAGCCCCCTCCCCTTCTCGGTAGCGTAGTAGAAGCGGATCTCGTAGTCTCGGCCCAGCTCTATGCTAAGAGACTTGTCCGGCGCCAGCATGGCGTATATCGTGGTGAAGCTCTCGGAGACGAACCTGAAGGTCTCCTGCGCCAGCACTCTACTGACCTCGTCGACCATATCGGCCACCTTCTTGACGACCTCTCTACTGTTCACCAGCTTGTTGAGCTCTGAGCGCAGCGACTTCAGTTTCTCCTCTAGCACTTGGATCTTCTGGAGCTGGTCGTTAAGCGTCCTCAACTCCCCCTCCAGCTCCGAGAGCCTGTTGCTCAAAGCCCTCTCAGCCTCCCGTAGCCTGCTCAACTCGGTCTTCAAGCTGGCGTACTTCTCCTTCTTCTCCCTCAGCGAGACCTCGAGCGACTCCACCTCCTGCTGCATCCGCTTAATGGTCTCCTCGTTCGAGGCGACCTCGGCGACCCTCTCCATCAGGCTCTTCAACTCCAGCAGGAGTCTCTCCGCTTCCCGGACTCGGTCCTTCGCCCTGGCCAGGTCCGCGAGCTCCGCCTGCACTCTATCGATCTCGGACCTTAGCTTGGACCTCTCCTCTCTCACTATCTCGCGTTTCCTCCGCGCCTCCTCTAGTTCCTCTCTTATCTTCTCGGCCCTCTCCCTTAGCTCTGCCAACAGCCTGAACCCGTGCTCGTGGGGTATCTTCTGGCCACACACGGGGCAGATCCCCTTCTTGACGATCTCCTCCTTCTCCCTGTAGTCGCTCTCGACCTCGCCCAACCTCCTTTCGAGCATCGCGATCTCGGCGTCGAGCCTGTTCTCCTCTGCTATCACATCCTTCTCCCTGGTCATGAGGGCGTTGAGTCTCTCCCTCAGCTCCGACTCCCTCTGCTGGATCGCGCGGATCTCTTCCTCGACCTTCGTAGTCGCCTCCTCCAGGTTGTCTAGGGCGACCCCGAGGCCCTGCGTGTAAGTCGCCAACTTGGACTTAACAGCGTTGACCTTGTCTCTTAGAAGCCTGTTCTCCTGCTGCAGCCTGGAGATCACGCCCCTCTTCTCCTGTATGACGGAGTTTAACTTGAGGATGTCGTTGTTGACGTCCTCGAGCTCCTTCTCGGCCCTCTCCCTAGTTGAAACCACCTTATCGAGCTCCATCTTTACCTTGGCCTTCTCCTCCTCTATCTTCTTGACCCTGGACTGGAGACCCTGCTTGTCGAGGCTCCTCAACGTGTCCTCTAGCCTCGAGAGCTCCAGCTGGACTTCCCTGACCCTCTCCCCGATGGCGTCGATCACTTTGGCCACGTTAGCCCTAAAGTCGGTGTATCGCGACAGCCCGAGCGCTATCTCTATGACCTCCCGCCTCTTGGACGGCTCGAGTTCGAGTATGCTCGTCAAGTTGAACTGTGGGGAGTAGATGATGTTCGTGAACACCTCGGGTCTCTGCCTGCCGCTTTTCTCTACGAGCCCGAGTAGACTCCGGAGCTTCTCGACGTAGTCTCCCGAGCTGAGCCTAAGCTTGAGGACGGGCTTCACTTGTAGCCCGCCTTCTTCGAGTAGCTCGTACACGTAGATCGCGTTACCGCTGTTAACCACCCTATCTCCCTCCCTCTGTAGAGCCCGCTCGAGGATGAACAGCCTTTTGCCCTGCCTGACCAGGACCCTGATGAGGCCTCTAGACTCCCCCGTCCTGAGGAGGTGCCTCGGCTGCGGTGTGGCGAAGGCGTCGGCGTACTCCACTCGACCCGCTGTCGGGGTCTCGAAAGCGTACGCGATGGACATGAGGATACTCGTCTTCCCCGACCCGACCTCCCCCTGGATGACCGTTATACCTCTCGGTGGGAAGACGATCAGCCCCTTACGGAAGCTCCTGATGTTCTCCAGGTAGACTCCCAGGATCCTCAAGACTCTTCTTCCTCGGTGAGCATCTTATAGACCTTTTCGTCTAAGACGGGGCGGGCCGCCTCTCTACGGCTCGAGAATATCAAGTCCTCCTCGAAGTCGCCGGGCAGGTAGACTGGTAAAGGTCTTCTGATCGGGATGTCGACGGAGTACAGGTAAGCCTCCCTCTCGCCCAGGAGAGGCAGAGTCTCCTTGGGTATGCCTATGCTCTTGAAGAACTCCAGGTCCGGCTCGTGGCTCGTGCGCATCGCAATAATAGTGTTGAAGTTGGAGAGGATCTGCCTATCCATCATCGTGGCCATTTGCGTTATGGCCACTATGCCTATGTTGAATTTCCTGCCCTCTCTCGCTATCCTGGCGAACGGGTTGTACACCGACTTCACCTTTTCGCTACTCAGGTATAGCGGCGCCTCCTCGGATACGAGCGCGATAGGGGGCATGGTCGCCGCTGTGGCTGGGCCCTTCCGCATTCTCTCCTCGAGGATCCTACGCGCGAGAGCCAGCGCCACCACGTCCCCCTCCCTAGTAGTAACCCTCGAGAGGTCCACTACGAACAGCCTCCCGTCGTCTAGGTGGGAGGCCAGGTCGCTCAACGACATCCCTGGGTCGTGCGTGACTGGTATTTGACTAGCCCTCGCGATCAGTTCTTCTCTAGCGCGGGAGTCGAGTCCGGAGGGGATGAACTTGTACGGCCCGGTGTTCGGAGAAGAGTTCGAGCCCTTGAGCTTATTAAGAGCTTCGAGGAGGACGTAGAGGATCGCCACCACGCTCTCCGGCTCCTTCAGCGGCTCGACGGTCTTGAAGACGCTCGACGAGTCGTCTATAACGTGAACGTACCTCCTGTTACCCTTTGCGTCGACGTAGAGCTTGGGCCGGGTCCGTATGTTGAGCGTCTCCGTTATCTCCCTCTTCATCTTCCTCAAGACTTGAATGCTCTGGAACCCCTTGTCTAGCAGGTACTCGTGGAAGCCGGTCTTCACCCCCGTCTCCACCTTCATGGCGGCCTCTGCTCTTATGGCGTTGTCGAACAACAGGAGGTATAACGAGAAGAGGTGCCCCCTGGGTATGACCTCGTCCCCGGTCTGCACGATCAGGTGCTGGCATAGTGAACTGCTTAGCAGACGTCCACTACACGCCTCGAGCACGACAATGGAGAGGGCCTCGAGCAACTCCTCCAGTTGGGCAGAGTCTTCCTCGCCGAGGTTCATTGCGGTGGTGATGTCGTCTACCTCGATGTCAGCCAGGGATATCGGGGTTCTCCTGACACCCAGCGCGGTGTTCCCAGATACGTAGTCGAGGACGATGGTGTCTACCACGACATTCTTCCACGTGCTGACGACCTCCAGGGCCCTCTTGAATTCTACGCCCCCGGTGAGACCGGAGTACTCGCCGTGTCTATCGAGTATCACCCAGCTGATCGGGCGGTCCGAGTAGGCGGTGGCCGAGACAACGATACCCTTCACGCCGCTCGTTTTACCGGCTCCGGTCTGGCCCGATACGAGGATGTGTTTTGGTATCATTTTGTCTATCGGGAGCCTGATCTTCGAGGAGAGGAAGTACGTTCTGTCCCTGAGCTTCGCGTGCGTCGCGAGCCCGGCTCTGAGGTAGCATGCAGGCACCCCTTCGCTGACCGCCTCTCCGATCTTACTCATGATACTCGAGCTTGTCGCGTCCAGCGGGTCTACCTTGAAGACCGGACTGCCCGGCCTTGGCAGCGAAGAGGGGGTGTAAAGCACTCCCTCGTCCTCGTTGTACTCGAGGAAGGGTTCTGCGAGCCCTGTCTGCGTGTACGAGTCAGATATTAAGGCCGAGGAGTGCAACGCCTCTATCGCGGGTACTACGGCCTCCATCCAGCTGTTCAGAGACGTTAGTTGGAGGATGGTTTTCCTAGACCCCTGGTTTACGTAGTAGAAGTCGCCTATGGCCGGGCTGAAGTCCCTGGCGAACTGTATGACTACTCTGTTTTCCTTCCAGCCCGCTATGAAGCCTGCTGCGCTCAAGTAGGCCCCCTCACGTAACCCAGTCTCTTCTCGAAGCCAGGCCTGAAGAACTCTGCTAGAGGGTGGTATTTACCGCCGGTTTGCTCGATTATGGACAACAGCATTCTAGGTTCGAATTTGCTACTGATGTACTCCTTCTTCAACCTCACTAGTGCGTCGACTTCTAAGAACCCTAGTGGGGGATACCCGGGAGCCCGCGTGAGCCTCGCAAATATAGACTCGACGGCTGTCGACAGCCTACCAGACGAGTCCTCGACAACCCCCTCGTTTACAGCGTAGGCTTGCCTTATGTCTATGAGGGGGCCTCTAGTATAGAGCCCGAACATGAAGACGTTCACCCCGTCAACGGTAACGGGCGTCCTTAAAGCGTGGATGGTGTAGTCGTCGCTGTGGAAGACTAGGGGGTTCACTATATTGAGAAGGTGCTCGGTAAACCTCTTCGACCTCGCGCCCACATCGCGTAGGAAGGCCGCCGCCCTCTCCACGCTCTCGAGACTTATTGAGCCGTAGCCTCCCCCTACGGTGCTCAGCAATGCCCTGCTCCTCGCGATTATCGTGAACTTCGTGGTTTTCGCTATGCCGTAGATCCTCCAGAGGTGGCGGCTCAGGATCTCCTCTCTGCTAACCCCCGAGAGTATGCTGGCAATATCCAGCCCGTCGAACCCGAGCCACGCCCTTAATTGAACCGCGCCAAACCACCTAACTAGGGTTCCGTCCAATACGCATATCGAGTCTTTGATTGTACTAAGCACCTTGACACAGTACGAGAGCTCAATGAGGGATACCAGGTAGTTGGCGACGCGCCTAAAGTACTTAACACCCTTCTCCCAGTAGTCTAGGCCGCCTCCGAGGAACCTGCCATAGCCGCGCGTCAATAGGCTGGTCAAGCTCTTCGAGACAGCCTCGGCTCGCGACGCGTCCACGAGGAGGGAGTTGTCGTCCAGGGGGTGTATAACTACCTTGAAGCCGTCGGGAACTATAGAAGCGTACAGGATGTACCCCTCGACCTCAGGGCCCCCGGCTCTGTGCCCGAAGTATTCTACCTTTTCACCGCTCCTGAGCACTCCACCAACGTTCATCAGCACCAAGTGGAAGCTGTCCGTCGAGTAGGACTTGCCTGTGTGGCCCGAGTCTACGAAGACCACGGTCTGGTCGACCCCGCCCCTGAACGGGGTAGGGACGTAGAAGGATCTGAAGAACTCGTCCCGGACACGGAAGACCTCTACCTTGCCGAGACTCCTGTAGTCCTCGAGCATCAGCCTCACAACGGCCTTCAATTTGTCGCTCAGCTCATCCCTCCTGCCCGACACCGCTGACCGCCTCGACTACGTCTTCAACTAGCTCGTCCAGGGGGGCGCCCCTGGAGATCATGTCGATCAGCTCCTGCACTTTCTCTGGTGTCAGTTTTAAGCCGTACTTGGGGAGGAGCTGGGCGATGAGCCTCTTCTCGCTCTCGATCAAGTCCGCGACCTGGACTATGCTCGGGAGGGTGAAGGGGGCAGCGTCGTCTACGCCCCTAGTCCTGAAGTACACATAGACGCCCTCTCTCTCGGCCGTGCTCCTCAGCCTGTTTAGGATATTGCTGTCCGTGCCCTTGCTCACAGAGACCACCACGACCCGCCACCTCCCCTTGAGCCTCCCCACCGCCTCGGCCAGCCTGCTCTGGGCAGTCGCAAGGTCGACCCTCTCGGGCAGCTCGACGTACTCCACGTCGGGAGTATTGGAGAGCTCCACAGCCTCGTAGACTGGAGGCTCTTTGTCGAGGTCGACTACGAGGACCCTCCTCCTGAATCCTTTGTTTCTGAGGAAGAACGTGTCTAGTAGGTCGTTCGAGTCGTAGCCGACGGGGGCACCGGGGTAGGCGGCCTTGACCTGGCCCCGCCTTTCTAGGGGTATTGGGAAGTGGACGTGCCCTAGGGCGAAGTACCTGGCCTGCGGGAACAGCTGAGAGACGTCCCCCCAGGCTATAGACCTGAGGCCGCTCAGCCTAGGGACTATCTCGCTGACCCTGGACCCCCCTATGTCCACGACGCTGTGGAGCACGACTACCGTGGGTTTACTCGGCGAGCCGAGAACTCTAACCCTCCTAGAGCCAACGTAGTCTACCTCGGCGGAGTTCTTCAAGCCCGGTACCGATACGAACGCTAGGTCGCCGAGCTCCAGCGGTTTAGTCTCGATGACGTCGCCTACCCTGACACGCGGCTTCGACAACAGCTCCGCCCTCTCGAACACCTCCAGGACTCCGTTCTCGTCCAAGTGGTAGTCGTGGTTACCCGGCGAGACGACCACTCTTACCCCTGCTCTCCTCAACTCCCTGAAGACGTCGATAGTGCTGAGTATGGTCTCCGTGTCCAGCCTGTTGAGGGTGTTCGCGTCAAAAAGGTCGCCGGCTACGACCAGGTAGTCGCACGACTTAGCCGTGGCAACCTCGGCGATCTCCCTGAGAGACTCCAGGAACACCCTCCTGAAAACAGGGCTCTCGGAGAAGAGTCGCGACCCTAAATGCAGGTCAGACGTGTGTAGAACCCGCAAATAACCGGCCCCTACTAGGTTCCATAAGTTGAGTGAGCCTATAAAAGGCGTACAGCAATCTGACCAGCGGGGATGTTGCTAGGAGGAGCCGGCTTATCCCCAGTTTGAGCGCCAGGCCTAAACTAGGGCTACACCTAGACCGAGAAGGCAAAAGCGCCAGACCCGCTAGCCCGGTTCACCCGGGCCAGCGAAACTGGCGCCCTGCCCTCCCAGTCTAGGTTTCACCCTAGCTTAGACCTAGCACCCAAACCTGGTGTAGACCCGGCA
>NZ_JBMFLY010000041.1:0-8285 GCF_049970955.1 Thermogladius sp.
TTAGTGCGGCGGCCGGGATTTGAACCCGGGATTTCCGGCGTGGCAGGCCGGCGTCCTAGTCCAGGCTAGACGACCGCCGCTCAACATAGTTAATTAAATGGTTTTGCTTTTAAAACTTACCTCGGAAACCGCTGACGCCTTGGCAAGCGAAGTTGGGAGGGGTTTGCCCCTGAAGTGTCCTAATGAAGGGCGGAGACCGGCCCTGCTTGTTACTTGCCGGACTGGCACCAGGGCTTGGTGCGAGGAGGAGATAGGCGACGTCCTGTTCGAGGTGAGCCCCGATATCGTTGTCGTTGAGACTGGGTTCCCCGACGTACTAGTCGTGTGTTCTAGTGCCGAGCCGAGAACTCTATACAATAGGGCCAAAGGAGGAGAGTACGGGTTCGTGGAGAACATTGTCCCCGTGGACAGAGTCCTCTCCGGGCTGGAGGAATTGGAGGCCGCGATCAAGTCGGCCGTTCGCCCTGGCGAGAAGGTCAGGTTGAGAGTGAAGTCGTTTGGCGTAAGGGGTGTCTCGAGCGAGGTATGGCGGAGGGCCGTAGAGTACATTGAGAGGGCAGGGGGCTCCGTGGACAAGTCCTCTCCGACTTGTCTCCACATTATGGTGTTCAAGGAGTCTATACTGTTGGGGAAAGGGCTGTGCAAGGCGGTTTTTAAGGTAACGTAGTGTAATTAGAAGGCTGAAAGTTTCGGGTGCGTTTTCCGTTGAGCGAGGACGTTTGGAAGATAATAGAAGAGGAGGTAGAGAGGCCGTCGATTTTCAAGAGCAAGGAGAGCCTTACACCAGAGTACATACCCGACACCTTACCACACAGGGAGAAGGAGCTAAAGGAGTTAGCGTCCTACTTTAAGCACCTGGTCTCCTCGCCGGGTAGCTTCTCCCAGAGAGTCCTCTTAATAGGCGGTGTTGGGACGGGTAAGACGGCTACAGCTAGGGTTTTCGGGCGGGACTTCACTAGGTACGCGCTGACCAAGGGCTACAAGGTGAAGTACGCTCACGTGAACTGCCACAGTAACAGGACGCTCTACAACGTGATAGCCGATATGTCCAGGCAGCTGAACGCCCCCCTCCCCTCGAGGGGGCTGTCCGCGAGGGAGATGTTCGAGGCTCTTTTAGCGCACCTGGACGAGACAGACCAGTACGCAATAGTATCCTTGGACGAGTTCCACTACTTCGCGAGCCTCGCCGGAAGGGACGCCGTCTACTTCATAGTCCGGGCCTACGACGTGTTCGAGACGCCTGTCAAGAGGCTAAACTTCATCTTCATATCGCAGGACACCGCCAAGCTCACCCTCCTAGACCCCTCGCTCGAGAGCTACTTGCTACGGCACATGATCAAGCTGGAACCCTATACCTCGGCACAGTTGCTCGACATATTGAAGTACAGGGCCAGTAAGGCTTTCTACGAGGGTACGTACGACGACACGGTACTGAAGTTTATCGCCGACTACGAGGGGCGCGATAAGGGTGGGGGAGGGAACGCCAGGCACGCCATAGAAGTCCTGATGATAGCCGGTGTAATAGCCGAGAACGAGGGGGCTAAGAGAATCACGTTAGAGCACGCGAGAAAGGCGATCATGAAAATCAGCAGGGACATCGTCAACGTGTCCGAAGCAATAAACTACAGCTCTCTACACGAACTGCTCGTCCTCCTCGCGGCGGTGAGGCTCTTGAGGAGGACCGGTAACCCGTACGTTAAGATAGGCGATGTCGAGAAAGAGTACGAGATGGTCTGCGAGACTCTAGGCCAGCAACCCAGGAGACACACCCAGGTTTACGAGTACGTGATGAACCTTAAGAAGGCAGGTATTATAGAAGCCAAGTCCAGCGGGAAAGGCATGAAGGGCAGAACGACGCTCATAGGTATAAACTACGGCCCCCTAGACATGCTCGAGCAGTACCTCATGGACTTGATCAAGAGGAAGATCGCTATTGGTGCGACCTAGAATGATCGACAGGAGGAAACTTGTCATAGAAACCCTTAGGAAGCACGGCGAGTTGAACATCACGAAGTTGTCTAGGTTGACCGGGATACACTTCTCAGTCCTAGAGAAGATCATTATGGAGCTGGTCGAGCAGGGGGTAGTCGAGGAGAAGAGGTACGGTAGGCTAAGGATCGTCAAGCTCAGGTCTTCCTAGCTCTAGCGGGCTTCTTTAGGTAGGACATCACCTCGCTCGCCTTGCTCCCCGCGAGGAACTTGACCATGTCCTCGCTCAAACCATAGGCCTTAGCAATGCCAGCGGCCATTTTCGGGTTTGTCGTGAAGATGACCTTTAGGTACGGTATGACGTCAGACTTCACCGTGGCCTTGCTTGTTAGCAGCCTCCTAGCCAGGGCCTCGGCAATGCTTTCTCTTAGTTCTCTAACCTTCTTGGTCTCGGAGAGCAGCCTAAACCTCTCGGGGTACTTGAACGCCTTGAACTTCCCACTGTAAGCCTTTCTAGCGAAGGCGACTCCGGGCCCCATCATCTCTATAGCGTAGCTCAGTAGGTCCCACGACCCGGATTTGATGATCCTGCCCATGTACACGTCCGCCCTACTCAGGGCTTCAAAGGCCCTCGAGACCTCCTCGGGGTCTTCGTAGTAGGTGGGTATGTGCTCGTTGATCCAAACCTTCAGCGTGTCGTGGTCTATGTTGGCGGAGCTCACGGCATCTTTTGCCTGGAAGATGTACTTGGCGTTGAACACTCTTCTCAGCACTTCAAACGGGGCGTACTCCCTGTCCCTATAAGTGCTCACGGACATTGCCAGTTCTTTCGTGACCCTACCATAGGCCTCTGCGATAGCCTCCAGGTCGTTAATGGCGCTCCTCAAGTCGCCTTCGCTCCTCTTCGCGATCACGTCAAGAGCGTCCTTGTCGCAGCGGACTCGCTCCTTCTCGCAGATCCTGCTCAGCAACTGCACAATGGCGCCTTCTCTCAGTCTCTTAAACTCGATTAGGAGAGACACGTCCCTGAGAGGCCTTATGTTGGGGTTATACGCGTCGTTGGCAGCCATGACAACAGGGTGTTTAGAGTTCTCGATTAGTTGAAGTATTGCCTCCAGCCCTCCGGCGTCGGACTTCGGGTTCAGCCCGTCTACCTCGTCGAGAAATATCAGCTTGCCCTTTCCGCTGAGGCTACCCGAAGAGGCGGTGACTCTCAGTAGTCTGTCTATGTCGCCCTTACGCCTGTAGTCGCTCGCGTTCATCTCGTAGAGTTCAAGCCCGTAGGTTGCTGCGAAGGCTTGTACGAAGCTGGACTTACCGGTCCCCGGAGGACCGTAGAGTAGGGCAGCCTTCTTCTCGGCCTTCCCCCTCTTCCAGTCCTCGTACCAGCTTATAAAAGCCTTTTTAGCCTCCTCCTGGTCGACGAACTCGTCCAGGTTCTTGGGCCTGTACTTGATTATCCACGGTAAGCGCTCACTCAATAAACCACCCTACGATGTGGGCCTGAACTTCTTCCCCATGAACGCGAGGCGTGCGAGGAAGGCGTTCAGCTGTATCTCGTCGTCTGCTCCTTCTACGAGCCTGAACTGTATCTCGCCGGCGTAGTCGGCGATCATGATCCTGGCCTCGTCGGACAGCTTAATGTCGCTGGAGAAGATCTCCCTGTGTATCTGCTTGATTATGTCTAGACCGCTGAGGCCGTAGTTCAACATCAGCTCTCTCAGCTTGTTCCTGGCCTCTATGAAGTTGCCGCTTAGAGCCAGCTGTAGCATCTGCCTAACCTCTTTGGGGTGTGCTAGCCCAACGACTTTGTACACTGCTTCTACTGTGACCTCGCCGAGGGCTGAGGCGGCCTGTAGAATGTTTATCGCCTTCCTCATATCCCCCTCGGAGAGCTCGTATATGGTCTCAAGTGCCTCTGTGTTATACTTCACGTTCTCCTTCTCGGCTATGTACCTCAGTCTCTCTACAACGTCTTCTTTGGATAGTGGCGTGAACCTGAACACCGCGCACCTGCTTTGTATAGGCTCTATTATCTTGCTCGGGTAGTTGGCTATTAGGATGAACCTCGTAGTCGCGGTGTAGAGCTCCATGAGCCGCCTCAAGGCCTGCTGGGCGTCGGCCGTCATGTTGTCGGCCTCGTCCAGTAGTATGATCTTGAACGGTACCTCGCCGGCAACTCTCGTCCTCGCGAACTCCTTCACCTTGCTCCTTATTACGTCGATGCCTCTCTCGTCGCTGGCGTTCAACTCCAGCATGTACTGCCTGTAGTTGTCGCCGTAGAGGTCGTGGGCAAGGCAGTGAGCTAGGGTGGTCTTCCCCGTGCCAGGCGGTCCCGCGAACAGCAGGTGTGGCATGTTCTTCTCTTCGACAAACTTCTTGAGCCTTGCCACGATCTCTTTCTGGTTTACGACCTCGTCGAGGGTTCTGGGCCTATACTTCTCAGCCCATAAAAGGAGGGGTTGCTCGCTCAAATAAGATCGACCCCCGTCCATCTCTATTTGGTACTGGGTAAATAAACCACTTTTAATGGATATGATAATGGTGTGGGTTCGGATGCTTTTCGAGCTGGTTTTTGGGAAAGTAATGGAATTCCTCAAGAGGGATTTCGAGGAGGACTCGGTAAAGATCGAGGTTTACAAAGACGGTTTGAGGCTCACGACCTTCGAGGGGGTTCTAGAGCTGGTCAAAGGTGGGGAGTACACCGTCCCGAGATGGCTAGCGGACTTACTCGCGAAGAAAGGCTACGTCAAGATAAAAGACGCCAGGATACCCGTGGAGAGCCTCTCTGTTTTGGCGTACAACGAGGAGACCGCCTACTCGAAGCCTCTCACTAACAAGCTGAAAGGTTTCTTCTACATGACGATGTTCAAGGCGAGGCGCGACTTAACCGAAGAAGCCAAGACAACGGGTGACCTGTCGAAATTCGAGGAGTTGAAGAAGATAGAGGACGCGATGGACTCGCTCCTGAAGTCTCGGGTCAGGAAGCTAGTTAACTACTCGCTTCTCCCAGACGTACAGCAAGACGTTGAAGAGAAGCTCAGCGAGGAGGAGAGGTACCTGTTGAAGACCCTGCGGGCAATAGTGGCCCTCTGGAAGAAGAAGGTTGGTGAGTAGCATGGTCGAGGCGGTGCAGGGCAGAGAGGCCAAGAAGGCCGTGGACTGGAAATTGAAGTTCTACAAGTTCCTCCAGGACTTCAGGGACTCCGCGGGCGTCTTCAAGTACAGAGAGAGAATATTTAGAATGACCCACATGATGCAAAAGAGCTTAGTGGTGGACTTCAGCGACGTGATCCTGTATGACAGGGAATTGGCCAGGCACATCGAGGAAGAACCCGACAAGGCCCTAGAGGAGTTCTCTTCGGCGCTGATGGAGTACCTGGAGAAGGAGCAGCCGGAGTACAAGGAGGTAGTCGGCAAGGTCTACGTCAGGATTAGGCAGCCGCCCAGAGTGCTGAAGATTAGGGAGCTGACGAGCGACTACATAGGTAAGTTCGTCGCTGTCGAGGGGATCGTCACCAGGGTCACGAGAGTCGAGGCGAAGCTCGTTAAAGCACACTACATCCACATAACGCCAGACGGGGATACCCACGAATTCGACTTCCCGGAGCACGGAGAGATGGGGGAGAGGATCGAGAAGCCCGTCGTGTGCCCTGTTTGCGGAAGGACGGGCAGGTTCGAGATCGACCTAGAGAAGAGCAAGTTCGTCGACTGGCAGAAGGTCGTGGTCCAGGAGAGGCCCGAGGAGATACCGCCCGGCCAGATCCCGAGGAGTATCGAAGTAGTGTTAACAGGCGACCTAGTGGATTCTGCCAGGCCAGGCGACAGAGCGCTCATAACGGGAGTCCTGAGAGTAATGCCGACGCAAGCAGTACAGAAGGCTATGGGTAGGTCGGTCTTCTCGTTCTACATAGAGGCAAACCACGTCGACGTCCAACAGAAGGTCTTGGAAGAGATCGAGATCACGCGAGAAGACGAGGAGAAGATCAGAGAGTTGGCCAGAGACCCCTGGGTTAGGGAGAAGATCGTTGCCAGCATCGCTCCGTCGATCTACGGTTACTACGACATCAAGGAGGCGATCGCTCTACTGCTCTTCGGTGGGGTACCAAAGGTGATGCCAGACGGTACCAGGATCAGGGGCGACATACACGTGCTTCTTGTAGGAGACCCTGGTACGGCGAAGTCCCAGCTCCTCCAGTACACGGCTAGGATAGCACCGAGAGGTATTTACACGAGTGGCAAGGGCTCCACGGCGGCCGGCCTGACGGCCACGGTCTTAAGGGACAAGAACACGGGCGAGTACTACCTGGAGGCGGGGGCGATGGTGATAGCCGACGGTGGGGTGGCAGCCATAGACGAGATTGATAAAATGAGGGAGGAGGACAGGAGCGCGATACACGAGGCCCTCGAGCAGCAGACCGTCAGTATAGCGAAGGCGGGCATAGTTGCTAGGCTGAACGCTAGAGCCAGCGTCCTCGCGGCGGGTAACCCGAGGTTTGGGCGTTACGACCTCACACAGCCTATAAGCAAGAACATCGACTTGCCGCCCACGATCCTATCTAGGTTCGATCTGATCTTTGTTATTCAGGACATCCCGTCACCCGAGAAGGACAGGAGGCTCGCAAGGCACATACTGGGCGTACACAGCGATATAGAGAAGGCTAAGCCCTTCATAGACCCGCAACTATTGAAGAAGTACGTGAGCTACGCTAGGAAGTACGTTAGACCACAGCTAACCCCGGAAGCCATGAGGCTGATAGAGGAGTTCTACGTGGCTATGCGTAAAGGCGGTATCAAGGGCGAGGACTTGAAGTCGCCGCCACCGATAGCGATAACGCCCAGGCAGTTAGAGGGCCTGATCAGGTTGGCTGAGGCACACGCTAAAATGGCGCTGAAAGACAAGGTCACTATAGAAGACGTCGAGGAGGCTATAAGGTTGATGTACACTACTCTTAGGAAGGTCGGCTTCGACATAGAGTCGAAGACCATCGACATCGACGTGCTAGAGACGGGTGTATCGAGGAGTAAGCGGGAGAAAATGAAGGAGTTCGTCAGGTTCCTCAACGAGACATTCGAGCAGGTGCCGGAAATCGAGGTGAGCCAGCTAGTTAAACTGGCTAGAGAGAAGGGATTCGAGAAAGACTTCGTCTACGAGATGATCCAATACCTAAAGAACAACGGGGAACTTTACGAGCCGATGCCTGGGAAGCTCGCAAAGACTTCGAGGTACTGACTTATAGGCAGACCCACTTGGGGTGGTCTGCGGGAGCGGCTTGAAACACTCAGTGGGGCGTAGGGAGCTCTTCACGGTTCTGTGCTGGAACGCGTCATCATCGGGTAAATTTATAGGTAAAAGATTATAAAATCCGTTTAATCTCCTCAAACTATGGGTGTTTACGGTATGAGCGAAGAGGTGGTGTTCGTCGTCAAAGTCGGCGAGAAGGAGGTCGAGATCAACGAGAACACGCTAGCTGTGTTGAGAGAGTACTTGAAAGCGCCCATGAGCCTAGACGAGCTAGCCCGTAAATTAGGTCTCGAGTCCTGGGAGGAAGCCTACGAACTGATTAAGGCTGTGCCAGCCTGGGTGCTCTGGACTCCCCCGTCGTTGTGGAAGAGCAGGGTCAAGTGGTACCTCCAGAAGCAAGGAGGTGCGCATGAGCGTCCAGGTTAAAGTAGGCGAGGAGTGCGTAGAAGAGTTCGTCGTAGAGGAGAAACACACAGCATCGCATATCGGTTCGGGCACGGTCTCAGTCCTGTCCACCCCCAGCATGATAGCCTTCATGGAGAGGACGAGTCTGAACTGTGTTCAGAAGCACCTGCCTCCACAGTATACAACCGTCGGTACCATGGTGAACGTGAGACACCTGAAACCAGCACCTCTCGGAGGTAAGGTGGTGGTGAAAGCCAGAGTTGTAGAGTTCGACGGTAAGAGGATACTTTTCGAAGTAGAAGCCCTGTACAACAACGAGACGATAGGCAAAGGGCTGCACGAGAGGTACGTTGTCGACAAGGAGAAGTTTCTGAGCAAAGTTAAAGCCCGTTGAGGTAATGGGGCCGCCGGGATTTGAACCCGGGACCACCGGCGCTCCGGGACAACCCGGCTAGGCGGGGCATCCCCCCAGGCCGGCATCCTAGCCAGGCTAGACGACGGCCCCTCGAGTACTATTATACTAGTCTACACCCTTCTATTAAACCTAATCACGGGTACATCTAATGGGAGTTGATTTAGGCGGCGAACTCCACCCTGAGACATTGAGAATACTGGAGACCGTCCCGCTGGGGGAGAGGTCGCGGAGGGGCCAGTTCTTCACGCCGAGGCGGCTGAGGGAGGAGGTGCTGGGGCGCATACCCCGCTT
>NZ_JBMFLY010000042.1:0-7846 GCF_049970955.1 Thermogladius sp.
ATGTTAATAATATTATTGACAACGCTGCTCGTAGTCGCATACGTCCTGGGGAGCGTAGTAGCTAGCTCTGGTGTGGAGTCGTTGGTCGCGGCATTCACGTCGTGGGAGTTCAAGAGCGCGCTATCGCTCAGCTTAGTCGCGGCCTCGCTCGCCACGCTGCTGGCGACGCCTCTAGCGGTTGTCGTCGCCTACTTACTCTCGAGGAGGGCTGGGTTCACGCCCCTTCTGGTCGAGTCGATATTATCGCTGCCCTTCATGTTAACCCCTGTCGCCACAGGCAGCATTGTCTTGCTGTTCATCGTCCAGACAAGCGTGGGCAGAGCCTTAAACGGCGCGTTCAACCTGCTCTTCACGTTGAACGGGGCCGTCCTCGTCCAGTTTATACTTGCGTTCTCGACCATGATCACCCCTATGACCGACGCCTTCAAGAACGTGAGCGTGGAGTACGAGCACGTCTCGAGGACGCTGGGGCACGGCGTTTTCAGCACCTTTTTCAACGTGGTGCTACCCCTGGCTAGGAGGGGCCTCGTATCCTCCATACTAATGGGCTTCATGAAGGCTTTCTCCGACTTCGGCGCTACAGTCATGGTTGCCGGCATGATCCTGGGGAAGACGGCGACCCTCCCGGGCGCCATATACGTCGAGATGAGCACCGGTAACGTCGACGTGGCCCTAGCGATGATACTGCTCTCTATTGCTGTATCTCTAACGATAAGCATCGCTGCCAGGGTGATAAGGAGTGGTGGGTGGGGAGGGTCTCGAGGTTAGGGATCTCCTCGTGCTAGTCGGGAGCTTCAGCGTTAGGGTTGGGTACCTTGGTGTAGGGCGAGGCGAGATCGCCGTGATACAGGGGCCGAACGGCGCGGGCAAGACCACCCTCCTGAAAGCGATAGCGGGCATCATCAGGCCGGTGAGAGGCACTATAGTGATAGGCGGGGAGGTCGTCTTCAAGGCGGATAAGAGGGTCGAGGTCAACAAGCCTCCGGAGAAGAGGAGGGTCGGCTTCCTGCCTCAAGACCTACTGTTGTTTCCGCACATGAGCGTCTATGAGAACATAGCCTATGCCATGAGAGGCAGGAAGATAAGGCCCGACAGAGAGAAGGTGAGCGAAATCCTAGAGCTCGTAGGCCTCCGGGGCCTCGAGAATAGGATGCCCCGGGAGCTCTCCTACGGGCAGCAGCAGAGGGTAGCCTTGGCCAGGGCGCTCGCGTCAAACCCCCGCGTCCTCCTGCTAGACGAGCCCTTCGCTAACATAGACGTGGAGTCTAGGAGGGAGCTGAGAAAGGAGATCGCGAGGCTCGTGAAGGCCCTTGGAGTCCCCACGGTCATAGTCTCGCACGACCTCGAAGACCTGGCAATAGCTGACAAGCCATACTCGATGAATAGAGGTGTCCTCTCAGAGAAGGGCTAGACGGCCTTGACCAGCCTATAAGGCCTAGCGATCTTGTAGATAATCTCGTACGTACAGCGCGGGCACTTGATCCTACCTCTGTAAACCCTCAACTCCTCCTCGTCGAATACGTAGCCGCACCTGCCGCACACGTACTTGACCAACCAGCACATCCCCGGGATAGACTCTTATTGTTTAAATAAGTTTTTAAGGCTACTAGTATAAAAGTAGATACGGAACACCTCGGATCAAAGGTTGGATAAAGTAATGGTGGCAAAAGAGCTGGATTGTGGTGGGCTACCGCCGGAGATATGCGAGCAACTAGGGCGCGAGGAGCAGATCATAAAGATAAGGGTTGACACGAGGAAGTTCGGCAAGGCCGTGACGGTGATCGAAGGCCTACCACAGGAAAAAGACGTCTTGAAGAGCATCGCCAAGACGCTAAAGACGAAGCTCGCAGCCGGAGGAACTTATAGAGACGACGGTGTTATAGAGCTACAGGGAGACCACAGGCACAGAGTCAAGGAGATCCTCGTTAACGAGTTCGGGTTCCCGCCCGAGAACGTGATTATAATAGACTGAGCAAAAAAAGGTTTTTCTCTCACTCTTCCATTTTCTCCTGGATCCCCAGAGCTTCGATTATCTCCTTGTACCTGTTCCTTACTGTGACCTCGGTTACCCCCGCAACGTGGGCCACTTCTTTCTGTGTACGCTTCTCGCCCGCCATTATAGCGGCTATGTAGACCGCTGCGGCAGCCAGCCCTGCTGGGTCTTTACCAGCGGTCACCCCCTTGTTCCTCACCTTGTTCAGGATCTCCGTGGCGTTCTTTATTATCTCGCCACTCAGCCCTAGGGCGTGGGCTATCCTCGGGATGAAGTCTATCGGGTCTACTGCGGCGACCTTGATACCAAGCTCCCTCAGCAGCAACCTGTAGCACCTCGCGATCTCCTTCCTAGGTATCCTCGTGTACTTTGTTATCTCGTCGAGGGAGCGCGGGACCCTCGCCTCTCTGCAGGCTACGTAGACCGCGGCGGCTATAACGCTCTCTATGCTACGGCCCCTCACCAGGCCCTTCTCGACAGCCATGCGGTATATCCTGGCAGCCTCCTCTCTGACGTGCGTGGGGAGGTTCAGTAGCTCTGCGATCCTCTCCAGCTCGTTCAGGGCCTGGGCGAGGTTCCTGTCCACGCTGCTCTGAATCCTGGTCCTCGCCTGCCACTTCCTCAGCTTCTGGAGCTGGGCCTTCTTATCTATGATCCTCCTCCCGGAGGCGTCTTTGTCAGCGTAGTCTATGGACGTCGCGAAGCCCATGTCGTGCACAGTACCTGTAATAGGCCCACCCGTACGGGCCCTCCTCTCCCTCTCCTCCGGCGTGAAGGCCCTCCACTCAGCTCTCTCGTCGATGACCCTCTCCTCGATCACCTCGCCTGTCTCGAGGCAGACGTACTCGCCTTTACCATGGTCGAAAATGATCTTGTTAGGAGGGCACTTCGAAACGTTGGGGCTCTGGCTAGGAGTAGAGGAGGTTTTTTCACCGCTCAAAACGGTCACCCCCTAGAAGAGTAAAGTTTAAATACGATCACCTAAGCACACTCTATTAAACCCTTATCCTGGGGGTTAATAAACTTTTCTGTCCCAAGTTTAATAAGCTACGCAAGTAATATCTCCTATCGGTAGCCGGGTCGTCTAGCGGCCAAGGATGCGGGGCTTTGGTCCTCACACAGGGAGGAAACCCCGTGACCGGGGTTCGAATCCCCGCCCGGCTACTGTTACACGAGTAGTGGGTGGCCTGTTTGACAGAGCTGGTGTATCAACACGACTCGTACATCAAAGAACTCGACGCCAAAGTCGTTAACGTCGTCGGGAACAAGGTCTTTTTAGACAGGACGATCTTCCACCCGCGGAGCGGTGGCGTGGACAACGACAAGGGCTTTATTGTGAAGGACGGGTCCTCGGCTCGGGTGGAGTCGGTATACTACGACCGAGACACGGGCGACGTGGCCCACGAGATCGCGGGCGACCTCCAGTTGAAGCCAGGCGACGTCGTTAAGCTGGTCCTGGACTGGGAGAGGAGGTACAGGCTGATGAGGTTGCACACGGCGGCGCACATAATATCGGCGATCATGTACAGCGAGTACAACGCGCTGATCACGGGCGGCAACATCAGCCCCGAGTACGCTTACGACGACTACAGCCTCGAGTCGGCGGACAAGGCGCTCTTCCAGAGGGCTGTCGAGATGGCAAACAACGTCGTGAAGAGGGGCATCGAGGTGAAGGTGTACTGGCTACCCTACGACGAGGCCATGAAGATACCTGGGATCGTGAAATTGGCCTCCAGGGCGCCGCCGAGAGTCGAGAAGCTGAGGATAGTGGAGATACCGGGGGTAGACATACAGGCCGACGGCGGGCCGCACGTCAAGAACACCCTCGAGATAGGCGAGATAGTCCTGCTCAGGGTAGAGAACAAGGGTAAGGGTAAGAAGAGGCTGTACTTCAGCGTCAAGCCGTGAGCTGCTTTAATTTTTATTAGCTACAGCCGCCCCACTAGTACACGGGTCCTCCTAGATGTTGAGGGGGCTCGCTAGGGACTATGCCTTCTCGCTGATGCTGGTGGCAGGCCTAATGGTACGGCTGGTCTTCGTACCGTACACCTCGGGAAGCGATATAGCACAGTTCGCCTCTTTCTCCGACACCTTCCTGAGACACGGGCTCGAGTTCTACAAGTACGCGGATGCGAAGCTCTACGCGGAGGAGGGGTGGCCTTACAACTGGCCCTATGTTTACGGCCCCCAGCTAGTACTGCTACTAGCACCTCTCAGGGCTCTACTTAGACAGCCTGTCCTAGCGTACTGGAATAGCGGGAACTACTACGTCTACGTCCCCGTCGAGTGGGTGGTCGCGTGTAAGAGCTTGTTTGTGGCGTTCGACGTCGTGTCGGGCGTCCTGATCTATCTCATTCTGTCCAGGTACAGTGGCGGCCGGACCGCGCTAGTGGGTTTTGCCCTCTACTACCTGAACCCCGCGGTCATATACACCTCCTCGGTCTACGGCATGTTCGACCAGATACCCCTGAGCCTCATACTCGCGTCCCTCTACCTGTACAGGTCGGGTAGGCGCCTGCCGAGCCTGGCCCTGGCGGGGCTAGCCGCTACTTTCAAGCCCAACGTAGCTCCCGCCTCACTAGGTGTACTGGTCTCCAGTCTGGTAGAGGACAAGTGCTTAAAGAGCAGGCTATCCGGTCTCGCGGCATTCGTACTGGGCGCATTATCGCCCTTCGCGCCCTTCGTAGCCTACTACAGCCAGACCCTGTCCAAGGCCTTTGAGGTGCTCGCCTCGCTGAAACCAGGGTACACTTACCCGATAGTGTACAGCTTCAACGGGCTGTCAAGCCTAGCCACATACATGCACCAGTTCAGTGGTGGTGACTACGAGTGGGTCGTCTCGTACTGGTGGGTTTTCTACCTGGTCTTAAACGTGCTGGTGGCAATCTGGCTCACTAGTACCAGAGAGCGCGACGCGGGCCTCTTGGCACTCCTCCTCTACCTGGCCTTCACGACCTCGTACTGGAGGGTGAACTACCAGTACTTCGTGCCGGGGATAGGGCTGGCGGCCCTGCAGGTGGGCGGGTCCAGGCGTAGAATGGTGGCATCAATAGTCTACATAGCCTACATCGCGTTCTGGGTCTTCATGTTCCCGACCAGCTGGTGGGCTCACGTGCACATCAAGGAGCCCAACATGGAGCTGTGGAGGGTAATGGACATGTTCAGCCTCATGGTCTTCGACGAGGGCGTCTACGTGGTTTACTCGGTACTACTGACGGTCTTGTCGGTGGCCGTGATAACGGCTCTCGTGCTGTAGCACTGCTAGTAGCAGTGCTCTACAACGCCTACCTCCGGCGGCAGGTTGCCGCCGCCGAGTTCGCGAGCCGTCTCACATATCTCCCACGGGAAGACGATCCACTTGTCTGAGACCTCCCAGTAGTAGTCGGGCAGGACCGGGCTCCACTTCTTGACGTATATGGCGAGGCTACGGATCTCCCTCGCGCCGAAGTTCGATAAGAGGTTTGTAGCCGTCTGCAGGGTCCTACCCGAGTCGACTACGTCGTCTACTAGTAGAGCGTTGACACCCTCGATGTTCCTGAGCGAGAACTGGTGGACAACAGGCCTCTCCCTCGTCTTACCGATCTCCTTGTAGAACTTTATCTCCACGAACCCTATCTCGCCGACGTTAAGGAAGTCCGAGAGTATGCGGGCCGGGATGTACCCTCCTTTAGCGATCGCCACTAGTATGTCCGGCTTGAAAGTCTCCCTAACTCTCCTGGAAAGCACTGCTAGAGCTTTGTGTATTTCATCCCATGTAACGTACTTTAGAGAAGTCTTGTCGACCATGTGTCAACATATCTGGCTTCAAGTTTATAAAGTAACGTAAGGCTAACTAAGGTAAGGGCACTTGGTCAAGTACATTTTTGTAACAGGAGGAGTCCTCTCGAGCCTTGGCAAGGGCGTTATAGTGGGTTCTATAGGATTGCTCCTCAGTAGAGCTGGGTACAACGTCGACGCTGTCAAGATAGACCCTTACCTGAACGTAGACGCTGGGACTATGAACCCCTACATGCATGGAGAGGTCTTCGTTACCGAGGACGGTGGCGAGACAGACCTCGACCTGGGCCACTACGAGAGGTTCCTAGGTAAGGACATGTCGAGGCTGAACAACATCACCGCGGGGCAGATATACCTTTCAGTCCTGGAGAAGGAGAGGGAAGGGAGGTACTTGGGGCAGTGCGTCCAGGTCGTCCCCCACGTGACAGACGAGATCAAGAGCAGGATCAGGGAGGTGGCTAGGAGGCGTGGCTCAGACGTACTCATAGTCGAAATAGGAGGTACTGTTGGGGACATAGAGGGCCTCCCCTTCCTAGAGGCCATTAGGCAGATGAGGCTCGAGGAGGGCCCTTCGAACACGGTGTTCGTCCACGTGGCCCTGGCCCCGATCATATCTACTGGCGAGCTGAAGACCAAGCCCGTCCAGCACAGCGTCCAGGAGCTCAGGAGGATCGGTATACAGCCAGACGCGATAGTGGTGAGGTCTGGCAGGATGCTGAACGAGGAGGAGAAGGCCAAGATAGCCCTCTACGGCAACGTGCCTCAGAGGGCGGTGTTCAGCGACCCAGACGTCTCCTCCGTCTACGAGGTACCGCTTATCCTCCACAGAGAGGGGCTGTTGAAGTACGTGACGGAGGTGCTTAGGCTAGACTACAGGGAGCCATACCTAGGTGACTGGTCCTCGCTGGTCGAGAAGGTGAAGAGTGCCGGTAAGGAAGTTAGAGTAGCCATGGTGGGCAAGTACACCAAGGTCAGAGACAGCTACATAAGCATCGTGGAGGCGTTGAGGCACTCTGCCGCCCAGGTGGGTGCGAGGGTCAACCTGGGCTGGATCGAGTCGACCGACATAGAGAGCGGCCTCGTAAGCCTGGACGCCCTCGACGAGTACGACGGCGCCGTCATACTGCCCGGCTTCGGGAAGAGGGGGGCCGAGGGCAAGATTAGGGCTTTGAAGAAGCTCAGGGAGGAGGGTAAGCCCGTCCTGGGGATATGCTTCGGCATGCAGCTCATGGTGGTAGAGGCGGCGAGGAACGTGCTCGGCTTGGAGGGGGCTAACAGCACGGAACTAGACCCGGGGACAGAGCACCCGGTTGTAGACTTGATACCCTGGCAGAGGAGCGTGAGCAGGCTGGGCGGGACTATGAGGCTAGGCGCCCACAAGGTGAACCTCGAGAAGGGCAGCCTGGTATGGAGGCTCTACGGTACTACACCTGTTTACGAGAGGTTCAGGCACAGGTACACCGTGAACCCCAAGTACGTCGACAAGCTCAGCGAGGCGGGCCTCAAACCCACGGGTTGGAGCGATGAGGGCTTCGTCGAGGTGGTCGAGTTGAAGGGGCACAGGTTCTACCTTGGAGTCCAGTTCCACCCGGAGTTCAAGAGCAGGCCGCTGAGCCCGAGCCCCGTTTTCACGGGCTTCGTGAAGTCCCTAGTAGAACGAGCGATTTAAACCACTCTAACAATATAGAATATGTTGAGCCGGGGTGCCCGAGCGGCCTAAGGGGGTAGGCTCGAGTTCCGGCTAGAGCGAGAGACCTACTGCCCCATACGGGGCACGCGGGTTCGAATCCCGCCCCCGGCGCTTTAGGCAAACCCTCCTTGCTTAAAACGGGTCTCCAAATAAATATATTAACTGAGCGGGGGTGCCCGAGCTAGGTCAAAGGGGTCGGGCTCAGGACCCGATGGCGTAGGCCTGCGTGGGTTCGAATCCCACCCCCCGCACTTCGGGTTAAACCAATTGTTAAAAAAGGCCTCTCCCGGAGGCTTCACGCGCTTGGGGCTGTGACCGACCTACACTTACCTCTCACGACCTCTATGGCTACCGCGCTGTAGACTAGAGTGCTGGGGATGCCCAGG
>NZ_JBMFLY010000043.1:0-7520 GCF_049970955.1 Thermogladius sp.
GGCGCGTGGATAACCGAGCTCGCGAAGTACTACGTGGACGTCACGATCGAGAACCGCGACTTCCGCGATGTAATCAAGCTCTACGACTCCGAGTACACGCTCTTCTACTGCGACCCGCCGTTCCTCCCCATCGGCGTCAAGGACAGGGACGACTACTACAGGTTCGCGTTCACGGAGAAGGACATGCGGGACCTCCTCGACCTCCTCGACCGAATAAAGGGTTACTTTATACTCAAGCTACCCGGCGACCACCTCGAGGTGGACTTCATAAAGGAGTGGGCGAGCAGGGAGGGGCGCCAGGTCTTCACGTACACGAAATCCAGGTCGCAACACAAATCCGTCGGCGGTAAAAAGCCGAAGTGGACCGTCGTGCTGGTCACGAACTACTAGGGCCCTGGTGTTGTTTATAAGCACCGTTAAGCTTAGTGTTTAACTTGGTGGTGCGGTTGGAGTCCCAGCCCAGCCAGCAACAGGGTCCCCAGGCACAACAGCCGAGTATCCCGCTCCCGTCACCGGAACTAACCGAAGAACAGAAGAAGGTGCTGGACGCTCTCAACGAGCTGATCCTGGCGACCCACGAGCTGAGCTTCGCTATAGCAGTCCTGCCCCCAGAGGTCTTCGAGAAGTACAACGAGATAAAGGACCTAGTCGAGGCAGCAAAGAATGTCGTGAAGGCAACGTATAAGTTTCACAAGTTACTAAAGGGCAGGGGTAGATGAGCGCCCGCCAGGGTCTCAGGGTCGTGGTACCCCCGCTGGACGTGGACGTGGACGGGGTCACGTGCACAATCCTTGAGGTATCGCGACACGAGTGGGTCGACGGCAGGGAGCACTACATAGTATCTGTCGTGTGCAGGTACGACGGCAAGAGGACGAACGTGTTTCAGCTCGACGTGACGAGCAACGACGAGTTACTGGCCAAGCTCCGCGTCGAGGTCGCCAAACTGAAAATAGCCGGTCTCCTCGGCTACGCGCCCCTCGTCCTGCCGTAGTCCCTCCTACACACCACAATATAACCCTTTTTTACACGATCTACATTTTGGTGGTGCGGGCTGGACAAGCCGGTTCTAGAACCGTTTACGCCTGAGGACGCTGTTTACCTGGCCGATTTACTAAACGCCGTCTCACAAAACGACACACTACGCTTTGAGACCGTGCAGGTCCTGCCCCTCGAGGTCCTCGCGGACCTGGACCTGGGCGAGCTGGCCTCCAGTCTCCACGGCATAACTGACCCCATCGGACAACTAAAGGGCTGGCTTTTCGACAGGCTCAAGGAGCTGGCCTCGTGGTTCGCCGACACTGTGAGGTCGGTCTTCAACTCGATCTATGATTCAATAATAAGGCCCGTCCTCGACACGATAAGGGGCCTCGTGCAGTCAATATACGACTACATCACGAAGATACCCGGCGCCGTGACCGACATCGTGACGTTCATAAAGAACAGCCTGGCCGGCGTAGCCGACTTCATCAACAAGAACGTGGTGGACCCGATACTCAAGGCGCTCAGCTCCGCCCTAGACGCGCTGAGGAACCTACCGTCCGCGATCTCGAGCGCCCTCACTACCGCCCTAGACGCGCTCAGGCAACAGCTGTCGGGCGTCTGGGACTTCATTCAGAAAAACATCGTGTCACCGCTCGTCTCCGCGATAAACAGCGTGATAGACGCGGTTAAGAGCGGGCTGTCGGGTATAACCGACTTCTTCACCAAGACGTTGCCAAGCCTTATCGGCCAGGTGACAACGGCGTTACAGGACGCCCTGAAGGGCGCCTGGACCTGGATACAGGATCACATAATAAAGCCCCTAGAGTCAGCAGTCTCGGGTATCGCTGACGCACTCAAGGGCGCGTTCAATGCGTTACAGTCAGCGGTCGGCTCGATCACCGACGCCCTGAAGGGGGTCTGGACCTGGATCCAGGACAACGTAGTGAAACCCCTCGCGACGGCGATAGGCGGTCTGGTCGACACGATAAGGTCGGGCCTGTCCGGTGTAGCGGACTTCTTCACCAAGACGCTACCCGGCTTGATCGGCCAGGTCCCGGCGATGATACAGGACGCCCTCAAGGGCGCGTGGGCGTGGATACAGGACCACATAGTGAGACCGCTGTCGTCGGCGGTCTCCTGGGTCGTCGACGCACTTAAGGGCGCAGTGGGCGCTATACAGTCAGCCCTCCAATCTGTGTACGAGACGCTGAAGAACATGGTCTCGACCGTCTGGGAGGGCCTGAAGGTCGCAGGAATGACGATCATAGACTACATGGGCAAGCTCGGGGACCTCATTAAGGGCGGTTTCGAGCACGTCGTCAACTCACTTAAATTTGTCGCAGACTCGCTCAAGCAAGTCGGCGTCTACCTGACAGGGTTTGTGAACGCGGTAATGCAGTTGCCCGAGCGGTTATACGGGTTATTCAAGGGGGTATTTGATACACTGACGGGAGCCCTGAAGGGGATCGGAGACTTCTTCTCCTGGCTCGCCAGCGGGTTCCAGGCGTTCATCAAGGACCCCGTGGGCACTATAACTAAAAACGTAGTAGAACCGCTCGTCAAGGGGTTGTCCACCGTAGGCTCGGTGATATACAACGCGCTCGCCTCCTTCGGCTCCTGGCTGTGGGAGAACCTGGTGAAGGCCGGGGAGTGGCTGTTCAACGCGATTAAGTCGGTCGGAGAGCGGATAGTCGGGTTCATAGGCTCGGCCCTCGCGGGCATTGGAAACGCGCTACTCAAGGCAGCAGAGTCGGTCGCCAGCGGGTTCAAGTGGTTGATAGAGACGATCGCCGGCAAGCTGGCGTCTGCGGTGTGGGACGTCTACAAGACCGCCACCCTCGCCCTCATCGGTAAGTACGGTCAGATCGGGTACCTCGAGGCGAAGTTCGAGGCCACGGTGAAGGAGCAACAGACAGTCACCAACATGGTGCTCGCGTGGATAGGCGGGGTCATGGGCACGGGCCTCATAATGAGGGGCCTGGCGTTCTACATGAGGGGCTTCGCAGCAATGCTGTCGAACCTGGTGCAAAAGCTCGAGCTCGCGGGCGAGCCCCTGGGCGTCGGGGTGAGGTGGGGCTTCAACCCGATAAAGGCGGTCGCCAGCATGATCTACAACGTGGCAGAGATCATCGAGAAGTCCGGCGAGACCATAGTCTCGACGCTCATCCAGGGCGCTGCACTGTGGTACAGCCGTATCATGGTGAGACCGCTCATCGCCCCCCTCAGGGACATCGTGCCGGTCGAGCTACCCGGTCCCGACACCCTCATTCACGCTGTGAGGAGGAAGCTACCGACCACGGCGTTCAACAACACGGTCGAGTACGCTATCTACGCGCTCAACATGTACGGCTACCCGAGCGACGTGGTCGACTGGTACTTCAAGTTCGACAAGGCGCTACTCCCGTCGTCCCCCGAGAAAAATGACACGTACATCACCGTGGTGGACAGGTTCAACCAGACCAGGCTGATACCGACCAGCCTCATGTTCAACCTGCCCTCGCCGAGCGACATGGTCGCGATAATGGTCAGGGACATCGTCCAGGACCCGGACCAGTTCAAGAAGATGATGGCGCTCCACGGCTTCACCGAGGACGTCTCCTTCATGTACTACCTGCTACACTTCAGGTACCCGACCCCCGAGTCGCTGGCCAGGTTCTACTGGAGGGGCGTAGCAGGGACACTGTGGTACCCCAGCACACTCGAGGAGCCGGCAGTCAAGGAGAAGTTCAGGATAACTGCGCGGGCCAGGGCACCGGTGCAAATCAACTACGACGCGCAGACGCTCAACGACATGATAAACACGTACATGAAGTGGCACGACTACTTCCCAGCCCCCTGGAAGGAGGGCTTCCCGACCGACAAGTCGATCGTCGCCGAGCTCATGGCCGACCTGCCGGGCAAGGCCGACGCCAGGTGGATGACAAGATGGGGGCTATTCCAGCACCTGGCCGACGCCGGTCTACCGTGGGACGTCTCACTGCAGGACATATACACCGCGTTCACACGGCTGACGGGCAACGAGACCCGGAGGACTAAGGTAGAGCCGGTCATAGAGCTCGACGTGAAGATGCTGAGCAGGTTCCTCGTCGCGCACGGCATGCACCCGTACCTCGCACCACTGGTCGCCGTGGCGGAGGCCCACGTCGCGCTCGGCGACGAGTTCACGCTGGTCAGGACGGGCTTCGTCGACGCGCTGAGGAGGGGCCTAGTGGACCTGGACACCTCCGAGGTGCTGATGAGCGGTCTGTTCACAATAACGTTTAGAACGGGCTACATAGACCCGGCTACGGGGCAGAGGAGCGAGGTGGTGTACAAGAAACCGCTCTTCTGGCTACCCGCAGAGCGCAGGCTGATACAGCTCAGGTCGGTCTTCGACAGGCTCAACCTGACCAGCAGGACCGCGATGACGCGGGTCACTACACTGGTCAGGCTCCTCGCGTTAGACGCGGACTCGGCCGTCGAGGCGTTCAAGCAGTTCTACAGCGTCGTCTCCGACCACGTCTCGTCGCTGGTGAAACGGCTGACCGGCGTCGACTGGAAGCCCGTGCTCGACGAGCAGTACTTGAACGTGTGGAGGGCCCTGTTACAAATAGAGTACGTGGCGGGCGTGAGGACGTGGGCGAGGAGGTACATCGGCCGTGTGATGGGCTGGTACCTCTACCGGATAAGTAGCGGGTACATCGACAGGGAGCGGTTCGCGAGCACGATGAGAAGACTTGTTGAGATGAAACTGCTCACCCAGGAGGAGGCGAACCTGTTCACGTTCCTGCTAGACGAGCTCCTCGGCATAGTAGCTAAGGAGAGCGTGCCGACCCTCAGCCAGCTGGCCACCTTCGCCGAATACATGGTGCTGGACCCGTCGGTGGTAGAGAGGTCGCTGGACAACTACAAGGTCCCGCGGGAGTACTGGGACCTGTGGAAACGGTACATCGCCGTGAAGCCGATAAAGTCCGACTTCAAGACCCTGCTGACCTCTGCTGCGAGGGCGCTCAGGAGGGGCGCGATAACCGAGGAGGAGTGGAAGAAGTTGCTGGACGAGGCGTTATCGTACGGGTTCACAGCGAAGGAGGTCGAGATAATCTCGAGGAGGGTCTACTACGACATGCTCGCCGACGAGGTCAAGGAGTACGTACCGTCGCCCTCCACGCTCGCGACGCTCTCCGAGTACATGGTGCTACCGAAAGAGCTGGTGGAGAAGGCCCTCGCGGAGAAGCGCGTCCCGCAGGAGTGGAGGCAGGTCTGGCTACAGTACATCGCGGTGAAGCCCGTCAAGTCGGACTTCAAGTCGCTACTCACGGCAGTCGCCAGGGCGTACAGGCGGGGCCTGGTCGGCGAGGACGAGTGGAAGAAGATACTCGAGGAAGCGCTCTCCTACGGTTTCACGCCGAGGGAGGTCGAGCTGATCTCAAGGAGGGTCTACTACGAGACGCTGGTGGAGGAGACGAGGGAGTACCTGCCCACGCCCTCCACGCTGGCCACGCTCTCAGAGTACGTCGCTATACCGCGGGACCTAGTAGAAAAAGTGCTCACGGCGAGGAGGGTGCCGGCAGAGTGGAGACAGGTCTGGCTACAGTACATTAGTATCAAGCCGATAGCCGACGACGCTAGGTACCTGCTCTCCGCGTACCTGAGGGCGAAACGGGCCGGCGTAGTGTTACCGAAAGACATTGAAGACTACGTCAACTCCGTCTTCAAGGCGGTCGGAATAACCGAGGAGGAGCTGAGGATCCGCGAGACGGCCGTAATGCTCGACACGATGGTGGAGACCCTGCCAACTCTCGGACAGCTTGCTGTGATGAGCGAGTACATCGAGGTACCGCAGGACTACATAGTCAGCATACTGACGGCGAGGAGGGTCGAGAAGAGGTTCGCGGAGCTCTGGCTGAAGTACATCAAGGCGAGGAGCATATCGGGCGAGGTGGGCACCGTCGTAGCGACGTACAGGCGGATATACGAGTACTTCACCGTCTCCGACGACCTCACCAAGCTCGTCACCTCGCTGATGGAGAGCGGTGGATGGACTAGCGAGGAGATGAAGATATTCAATATAGATCTTGAGCTCAGGAAGTACTACAGGATCATGAGCGTCCTAGTACCGACGTTACGACAGTTCATCGCCGACGCGCCGTACCTGCCCGAGCGCGACGCCCTGCTAAACGACCTGCTCAGGGCGAGGGGCGTCGACGTCGAGAAGTACAAGCAACAGGTCGAGTACTACAGGAAGCTCGTGAGGAACCGGATGGTGTGGAGACAGATCGCCTGGTACAGGACGCAACTCGCGTACGCGTACGAGCGGGGCGTGATAGACCAGGCGACTCTCAGGAAGAAGCTCGAGGTGCTGAAGAACTACGGGCTGTCCGACGACGAGATAAACATCCTGCTCGACGGTATGGAGCTGAGGAGGGCTGCACGTCTCGCGAGTAGGAGGTGAGACCGGGTGAGCAGACCGGTCCTAGACCTGGACCCGGAGCTCAAAAAGAGACTGGAGGAGCTGGCCAGGTCACTGCAGGAGTTGCAGAAACAGATCGAGGAGCTGAAGAAGCTGGTGACCAAGTAGTGGGCGCCTCGAGTATCCTGGCCTGGCAACTGCTCGCGCGGAAGGAGAAGTACTGGGCGAAGACGCTGAGCGACGACGCCCTTTGGGACAACACTGCCGGCGCCCTCGGAGTGTTTGACTGGCTCAGGTGGTTCAGCGACATAACGCTGAGCGACACGATCTTCTCGAGCCTCATATCGCTGATCAACTTCGGCATACCACCGACGGAGATAGAGCCGTGGAACGTAGTGTACGAGGTTGAGTTACCGGCGCCCGACGAGTTCGTGAAGGGCGTTCTATTAAAGGTGAAGCGGGGGGACGTATCGGCCTGCGTGCCCGGACCCTACGACACACGCGGGTTCATAGACCGGACGTTCACACCGCCCGTCGCCGAGGTGATTAAGTCATCGTTGCTGGAGAAGGGCTACTACGGCGTCTCGCGCTACGGCCAGGCGTACTACGACCCGCAGGCGGTCAGGGACTTCCTCAGGACGACGGTCTACTTCATGTTCAAGGCGCCCGTCGACCTCGCCACTGCTAGGGAGAAGATAGCGTCAGTAGCAGACTCGCTAGACATAGCACCGGAGATCGCAGAGGACCTCTTCAACAGGCTCAGCCTGGTCACGGCAGTCAAGGAGTACGCTGCGACGTTCGACTACGCGTGGTTCGACTACAGCTACTTTTCAAACGCCGAGGACGACACCGTGGTGTACGTGGACTACTCGCTCCAGCCCACCGAGGTCGAGTACGTCGACCTCTTCGATGCTACCTCCGCGTGCTTCTTCGACTCGTCGTTCTTCGACTACTGCTTCTTCACCGAGCCGGCGCAGGAGTACCAGCACCCGTTCCGCCCCGACGACGTGCTACTGCAGATAAGGGACTGCGTCCACAACGCGTTCGTGAGAACACTACCTTCCACGGGCCTCCTCGTGGGCAACTACACGCTACCGGAGGAGCGGGCCAGGTTCACGCCGAGCCCACGGCTGGAGGTCTACGCCCTCTC
>NZ_JBMFLY010000044.1:0-5674 GCF_049970955.1 Thermogladius sp.
TCTCGGCGTACATGGAGACGCCCCTCCTCTTGAACTCCTCGACGGCCTCGAGCGCCTGCTTCGACGAGACGTGGACTATCAGAGACCTGCCCCCGACGTGCTCCTGTATCGACCCTATCGTTCTAATGGCGTGGGCCTCCGCCAGAGGCGGCCTCGCCAAGTCGTGGAGGGAGGGCTTAGACCCCTGCGCCCTGTACCTCGCCGTGAAGTACTCGACCAGCTCGTGCGTCTCGGCGTGGAAGGCGACCGTGAACCCGTACTTCTCCGAGGACTCCATCACCTCCACGAGGCTCCCCAGCCTGGGCGGCGGTATGTTGCCGGTCGTGGGGCCTAGGAAGACCTTGAACCCCACGACGCCCGCGTCGAGCATCTCCCTTATCCTGCCCACGCTCCCGTCGTGGAGGACCCCGTAGAGGGCGAAGTCGACGTAGGCCTTCCCCTGTAGAAGCCTGGCCTTCTCGGCAACCCTCTCGGCGGAGTCCACGGGCGGGAGCGTGTTGGGCATCTCGACGACCGTCGTCACGCCGCCCGCCGCAGCCGCCTTGGTACCGTGCTCGAAGTCGTCCTTGTAGGTCAAGCCCGGCTCGCGCATGTGGACGTGCTCGTCTACCACGCCCGGGAGGACGAGCATCCCGCCGGCCTCTATGACCTCGAAGCCGGGAGGCGCATTCAGCCCTCTACCGACCTCCTTGATCACCCCGTTCTCGACGAGGACGTCCGCCTGGTACACGTACTCGGGTGTTACGACTAGCCCCCCTCTCACGAGAACGTTCATGTCCCCCACTTCAATAACGACATATATCCTATCGCGTAGATATAACTAATCGAGTGGAGACAATGAGCGAGTACGTGTTCATAGGCAGGCGCACCCCTAGACACGACGCCATCCCGAAGGTGACGGGGGCCCTCAAGTTCGTCAACGACCTCGAGGCCCCTGGGATGCTCATAGGCAGGATATACAGGAGCCCCTACGCGTTCGCGGACATTGCTAGGATAGACGTGTCCGAGGCCGAGAGACTCGGGGCGGTCGTTATCACCCCCGACGAGGTGCCGCGCAAGCTCTTCAACCCCAGGCTGGTGAGCGTCGACGAGGTCACTTATAAGGACCACCTCATACTGACCAAGAGGCCGCGCTACATAGGCGAGCCGATAGCCGCGGTCGCGGCCCCGAGCGAGGAGCTCGCGCAGCGGGCCCTCGAGTCGATCAGGATAGAGGTGGAGAGGGTCTACAAGCCGATACTAGACCCCTTCGAGGCCATGAGCCCGTCCGCCCCCCTCATACACGAGGAGATCATGAAGGGCGACCAGGTGCTCAAGGTCGAGAGGAACATAGCCGCCAGGCTCACGTACACGGAGGGGGACGTCGACAAGGCGTTCAGAGAGGCCAGCGTCGTGGTCGAGAGGACCTTCAAGAGCGGTAAGAGGTACCACATGCAGCTGGAGCCCAAGGCGGTCCTATGCGTACCGGAGCCGGGCGGTAAGCTGACCATATACGCGACTACGCAGACGATACACAACACCAGGATCTTGATCAGCCAGCTCTTCGACATACCAGAGAGCAAGATCACAGTAGTCAAAGTCCCCATAGGAGGGTCCTTCGGGTCCAGCATCCAGGTCAACTACCTGGTCCCGATCGCTGTGGCGCTGTGCCTCAAGGCCCGTAGGCCCGTGAAGATCGCGTACACTAGAGAAGAGGACATGCTAGACCACTCCAACTACGTCTTCCACATGAGGATCAAGGTGGGCGCGAAGAGGGACGGCGAGATAATTGCGGGGGAGTTCCACAACATACTCGACATCGGGGCCCACCAGATCCAGGCCTACCCGCTGCTCGGCACCTCGCTGGGCTGGTTCGTCTCCATGTACAAGTGGAAGAACATAAGGTACGAGGGTATAGCGGTCTACACCAACAAAGTACCCAGCTGCGCCCTGAGAGGCTACGGGGCCCCCGAGGTCCAGTGGGCCGTGGAGACGGTGATCGACGAGCTGGCGGAGGAGCTGGGCATGGACCCCGTGGAGCTCAGGCTGAAGAACTACGTCGGGAGGGGCGACATATTCTGGGGCCAGGGCCCAACGGTCAGGTCTGTCATCAAGTCGGACGGGGTACCGGAGCTGCTGCTAAAGGGTAGGGAGCTCATCGGCTGGGATAAGAGGGGGAGGCCGGAGGAGAAGAAGGGTCGCTTTAGGAGGGGCATAGGGCTCGGCAGGGGCTTCCACACGTCTGGCGCGGGGGGCCCCATCTCGGGCGAGGTCATAGACTTCACCGGGGCGGTGCTCAAGCTCAACGAGGACGGGACGCTGGACTACATCACCGCGCTACAGGACCACGGCGGGGGGACGCTGGACGCCCACGTCAAGATCATAGCCGAGGAACTGCAGGTGCCACCGGAGAGGATAAACCTCGCCCTGGCCACCACGGAGAACTCCCCGTACGACGTCTGCACGCACGCTTCGAGAGGAGTCTTCGTGGGCGGTGAGGCGGCCAGGAGGGCGGCGTCCATCGTAAAGCAGAAGATACTCGAGGCGGCCGTTAGGCTACTCCCCATGGCCGTCAACCCCGAGGCGCTCAGGATCAGGTACGACCCGGCCAGGGATGACGCGGTGATCTACGTCGAGGGAATGCCCGAGTACAGCATAACCTTGAGGGAGCTGGCGAGGAAGGTGTGGCAGAAGAACTGGGGGACTATAGCAGCGGTGGTGACCTACAGGGCTACCAGCGCGCCCCCGAGCTTCACAGTGTACTACGTCGAGGTGGAGGTCGACACCTGGACCGGTAAGGTCAGGCCCGTGAGGGTCGTCGCGGGCGCGGACGTGGGTACCCCGATAAACCCCGACATGGTGGAGGGCCAGTTGCACGGGGGGTTCGCGATGGCCTGGGGCATGGTCTTCTCGGAGGACACCCCCTACAACCCGGAGACGGGCGAGCTGGCCAACAGGTTCCTCATAACCGACTACAAGATACCGACGGCCCAGGACCTGCCCCGCCTAGAGGACTTCAAGGTCATAATCGCCTCGACCAAGGAGCCCTCCGGCCCCTTCGGGGCGAAGGGGCTGGGGGAGGCGGCCATGAACCCCGCGGCAGCGGCCATCTGCAACGCCATCTACAACGCGACCGGTGTAAGGGTCTACGAGCTGCCCGTCACGCCCGACAAGCTCTTGAAGCTGATAAAGGAGAGGGAGGGATCGGCTTGAGGCCCTCGGCCATAAACTACATGAACACGCACATACTGCCCAGCTTCGAGTACTACGAGCCAAAGAGCCTCAGCGAGGCCCTGGAGCTACTGGACAGGCTAGGCGGCGACGCCAAGGTGCTCGCGGGCGGCACGGACCTCCTCGTGAAGATGAAGACGGGGGCCCTGCGCCCGAAGTACATAGTCAACATAAAGAGGATACCCGGCCTCCGCTACATAAGGCTGGAGGAGGGCGTCCTCAGGATCGGGGCCCTCACGACCTGGCACGACCTCGAGGAGGACCCGGTCGTGGAGAGGTTCCCCGCCCTCGCAGACGCCGTCAAGCAGATGGGCGGGCTCCAGATAAGGGTCATGGGCACTATAGCGGGCAACCTCTGCAACGCCTCCCCCGCCGCGGACGCCGCGCCCCCTCTCCTGGTCTACGACGCCGAGGTCGTCCTGGCGAGCGTGAAGGGGGTGAGGACCGTCAAGCTCGAGGACTTCTTCGTGGGCCCCGGTAAGACCGTGATGCAGCCTAACGAGCTCCTCGTCGAGATCAGGGTGCCCGCGAAGGGCGGGTCCTCGGCCTTCGTGAAGCTGTCCAGGACTAGCATGGACCTGGCGATAGCCAGCGCGGCGGTCTACGCGGAGTTCGAGGGCGAGGTGGTCAAGGAGGCCAGGGTGGCCTTGGGGTCGGTCGCCCCGACTCCTATCAGGGCCAGGAAGACCGAGGCAGTGCTGAAGGGTCGGAGAGTGAGCGAGGAGGGGCTGATCGAACTGCTGAGGACCGTCAGCGAGGAGGTCAACCCTATAACAGACGTGAGGGCCTCGGCGTGGTACAGGAGGGAGGTCTCGAGGGTCCTGGTCTACGACGCCCTGCTTAAGGCGTTCGAGAGGAGTAGGGGTGGGAGGGCTTGAGGATCAGCTTCAAGCTCAACGGGAGGCCCGTCGAGGTCGACGTAGCCCCCAACGAGCTGTTGATCAACGTGTTGAGGGACAAGCTGAAGCTGACGGGCACGAAGTACGGCTGCGGCATAGGCGAGTGCGGCGCCTGCACGGTGCTCGTCGACGGGAAGCCTGTCCTCTCCTGCCTAACACTCGCGGTGGACGTGAACGGGAGGGAGGTCGTCACCATCGAGGGCCTGTCCCAGGACGGGGACCTGACCCCGGTGCAGAGGGCGCTCGTGGAGGAGGGGGCTATACAGTGCGGCTACTGTACACCGGGGTTCGTCATGGTGGGGGAGTACCTCAGGAGTAAGAAGAGGGCCTACAGCGAGGAGGAGATAAGGAGCCTGATACGCGGCAACCTCTGCCGCTGCACCGGCTACGTGAACATAGTGAAGGCCCTCGCTAAGGCCCTGGGAGGAGGGTAGTTGAGGGTAAGAGTCTTCTTCGTGGGCGAGGCCGCGAGCATCTTCGGGAGGAGGTTCGTCGACGTCGAGTTCGACGAGGAGGAGGTGGAGCTGAGGAGGCTGGTCGAGAAGTTGAGGGAGTTCGAGTCCTACAGGAGGCTCGAGGAGAGGCTCAACCTAGTCTGGTTCCTCGTGGGGGACCTCCAGGCGGCCCCCACGACTAGGCTCAGGGACGGGGACGTGGTAACAGTGATGCCGCCCCTCTACGAGGGCGGGTGAGACCTGGTACTTTTTTACTCCCTAGCCCTACTCAGACTTGGAGGGTGGTCTCGTGGCCTCGACTCTGGGGGGCTTCCTAGCCGGCTTCGGCCTCTGCCTCCTCCTCGTAGGAGCCGCCCTAGCCCTAGTCGCCGGGGAGGTGAAGGTGTCGAGAGAGGAGGTCGAGAGGCTCTACAACCTCACCCACTCCCAACCCTACGTCTCCTCGATGAACGCGCTGGCCACCCTCGGGAACTACACCGATAAGCTTGCGAGCGCGCTCGGCCAGCTCGGGCTAACCTCTCTCAGTAACGCTCTCGGGGGCGTCGGCGAGGCGGCGGCCAGGATGAGGGAGGTCTACTACGCCAGCGAGAGGGCCTACAACGCGATGCCCTACGTCGAGAACCTGCCGGTATTGGCCGCGGGCACGATACTGTTGGGGCTCGCTTTAATAGTCGCTGGGCTGCTGAAGATAAGGGGCTCAAGAAGGAGGCCAGCGTGAGGCCCAGGCGGCTCTCCGCGGTGTGGGGGTAGCCTGCTGTAGGCGCCCCCGTAACGGAGTACACGGCCTCGCGGGTCGGGTAGCGGCCCATTAGGGGCGTTGGGCGGAGGGGAAAAAGAGCTAGGACTGCCTGAAGGAGTCCAGGTAGTCTACTACGCGCCTGTAGTCCTCGTGTGCGATGAGACCCTCCCTCCAGAGGGTCTCGAAGATCTCCCTGGCAGTCGTCAGGGCGTAGAACTCGACCCCGTTGCTCGCCAGGAGCTGCCTCGCGCCCTGCTCCCTGTCCACGACCACGAGGGCCCTGACCACGGTGGCGCCGGCCTCTCTCAGGTAGTTTATGGACCTCAGCAGCGTGCCCCCTGTCGTGACCACGTCGTCCACTACCATGACTC
>NZ_JBMFLY010000044.1:5774-7163 GCF_049970955.1 Thermogladius sp.
CCTCCACGAGCTTGTCCAGCGAGCCCTCCACGCCGACGAAGCCGTGTGCTACGACAGCGTCGACGCCCTGCTCGGCGAGGACGCTTAGGGCGCTGGCCATCACGTCCCCTATATCGGCCAGCTTCAAGTCAGCTATGACGGGCTTGCTCGTGGCCTCCTTGATCTTTCCTACGGCGCCGACCCCCCTTCTCAGGATGAGTGGTAGGCCCACCTTGAAGCCCTGTGCGTAGGGGTCGACCTCTCTAACTATTCTCAGGTAGTCTTCTCCAAGGACCGGGCTGAAGGGTGGATCTAGGGCTACTACCAGCAAGTGCCCTTGCTTCCTATCTTTGCGCCGGTTTTTAAATCTAAACGAGTAGGTACGCTGCGGCCGCCCGTAAATATTCGGTGCGCCCGCTCTCTACGCAATCTATTTACCGCTCCGGCGCCGATAGTATACCTGTCGGGTCGGGTGAGAACCTTGTACAAGGGCATGGACGTAGTGTCGGCCCTCCAGTTCTCTAGGAGCGACGTCGAGCTACTGATACAGGTCGCCGAGGACCTCCGTAGAGCCGTGGAGAGGGGCGAGAGGCTCGACATCGCTAGGGGCAGGGTGATGTTCACAGCGTTCTTCGAGCCGAGCACGAGGACTAGGCTCAGCTTCCAGTTCGCAATGGTCAAGCTGGGCGGCTCCGTCGTGGACCTCGGGCCGGAGGAGGTCAGCAGCATGGCGAAGGGGGAGACGCCCGAGGACACTTTGAGGACCGTCGACAGCTACGGGCCGGACCTGATAGTCGTCAGGCACAGGGAGCCGGGGTTCGCGAAGAAGGCCGCGGAGATATGTAAGGCTCCCGTGATCAACGCGGGCGACGGGTACAACGAGCACCCCACCCAGGCCCTGCTGGACGTCTACACTATATGGAGGGTCTTCGGCAGGGTGGACGGGGTGAGGGTCGGCATGATGGGCGACCTGAGGTACGGGAGGACCATCTCCAGCCTCTCCTACACGCTCTCCAACTTCAGGGACGTCGAGATCTACTTCATCTCACCCAAGGAGCTCTCGCCCAGAGAGGAGGTCCTGAAGGTGCTCGACCAGCGGAGGGTGAAGTACGAGCTCTACGAGAAGCCCGACGACGTGATGGAGAAGCTGGACGTCCTCTACGTTACGAGGCTGCAGAAGGAGAGGATGAAGCCCGAGGACTACGAGAGGCTCAAGGGGAGCTACATCATCACCTACGACTACCTGAAGAAGTTCAGCAGGATCCCGGTAATCCTCCACCCGCTACCCAGGGTGTGGGAGCTCACCACAGACGTCGACGTCCTACCCCAGGCAATGTACTTCGAGCAGGCGAAGAACGGGCTGTACACTAGGATGGCCCTGATAAAGCTGATCCTAGGCCTGTAGACCCC
>NZ_JBMFLY010000045.1:0-7062 GCF_049970955.1 Thermogladius sp.
CTTACTTGTAAACGCTTACGATATAGCCGTAGACCCCCTTCGCTATCATGTCCACTGCCACGCTGGCGATTATGATCGACATGAACCTGCCGAGCGCCCTCACGGTGCTGACTCTCAGGAACCTGACCAACGCGTCGGAGAACTTGAGTATGAGGTAAGTCGTCGCTGCCGCGACCACTTCGGCGACTACGATGAGAGCCGTGTTCGTGAGAGACCTCTCCGAGCTGGTCAGTAGCAGGATCGTCGTGAGGGTGCCGGGCCCAACGATCAGCGGGGTGGCAATGGGCACTACGGCCATGTCGGTCGGCTCGACCCTCTTCGTCCTCGGCATCTCGCCGAGCATGTCGACGGCTAGCACCATTAGTACGATCCCTCCCCCTATACGGAGGCTAGCCAACGATATGTTGAACACCTCGAGTATGGTACTCCCGAGGAACGTGAAAACGAGCATTATCGTTAGCATCGCCCAGAAGGCCCTCCTCACGATCCTCTCCCGCTCTACCTTGCCAAGCCTCTCCGTGAGCGAGATGTAGGTAGGGAGGGCGGAGAACGGGTTCATTATAGCGAGTAACTGCACGTAGTACTGAGTTAGAAGCACGAGCAGGTCTACCATGAACGCCCCAGTCAATAACTCGCGCGAGACTGGGTATTAAGCAAAGGGGCTACACGGGGCCTTTCACTCCCCCTTCCTCAGCCTCCTCGCGAGGAGGCCCACGTAAACCCCGTGCCCTGGCTCGCCCACTAGCTCGCCCTTCTCTATGATCGGCACGCCGTTTACGAGCAGGTGCAACGGGTGCCCCTTGAGCTCAAGCCCCTCCCAGGGCGTCCAGTCCACCTTGTGGTGGTGCGTCGAAGCCGATATCCTACGAGGCTTCCTCGTCTCGAGTACAACCAAGTCCGCGTCCGAGCCTATAGCTATCTCGCCCTTCACCGGGTAGATCCCGAGTATCCGGGCCGGGTTCCTCGAGGTCACGTCAATGAACGTCTCCACAGAGATCCTCCTCCCCTCTACGCCGAACGTGTACAGGAAGGGCATCATTATCTCTAGGTTGGGGATGCCGCCCCAAGCGCTCCACGCGTCCTTCTCCTTCTCGGACCTGGGCGCGGGCGCGTTGTCGCTCGCGTAGACGTCTATGTCGCCGGTCTCCAGGCCCCTCCAGAGCGCGTCCCTGTCTGCCTGCGTTTTCAAAGTGGGGGCGACCTTGATGTAGTTGCCCAGCCTGAGGGTGTCGTCTCGCGTGAAGTAGAGGAAGTGCGGGCACGTCTCGACTGTCACCTTACTGTAGAAGCGCCTTATGAACTCGATCGCTTGGAGCCCTCTAGCACTGCTGAGGTGCGCGATGTGGAGAGACGCGCTGGTCTCGAGCGCGTAGAACCCGACCTTCAGGATCGCGGCGGCCTCGGCGTTGTCTGTCCTGTGCAAGTGGTAGTAGGACGGGTTGTCGAAGGACTTGTACCTCTTCTCGCCGAGCTCTATGAGGGGGTCGTCCTCGGCGTGGACGATGACTACGCCGTTGACGTTGGCCACCTGCTCGAATACTTCGACAATGTCGTAGTCCTCGGCTTTAAAGGGCCTAGCGGTGAAGACCTTGAAGGTCTTAACCCCCTCCCTCGCGAGGGCCGGTATGGAGTCCTTGTTCTTCCCGTTCATAAAGCCCGCTGTAATACCGTAGTTCAGGTAGGAGTTCTTCTTGGCCTCCTCGACCTTCAGCTTGAGTACGTCTAGGTTGTCCACGTAAACTCTGAGCGGCATGTCGATCAGGGTGGTGAGACCGCCGAAGGCTCCGGCCAGGCTACCAGACTTCCAGTCCTCGTTTTGCGTGTACTGGGGGTCGTAAACGTGGGCGTGGATGTCTATCCCGCCCGGAAACACCGGCTGGCCCTCCGCGTTGATCACCTTCTCGGCGGGGAAGTCCTTTTTACCTAGCGCCGCTATCTTGCCGTCTTCTACTAGGATGTTGCCCTCAACGAACTCCTTACCGAGGAAGACCTTGGCGTTCCTGATGAGAACGCTGCCGGCACCCATAATGGAGCCCTGGATACGAGATGTCAAATAAAGATAAGGCTCGAGTAAATTAAAAATTTCTCTTATAGCCCGCAGAGGGGCGGACTTCCCGTGGACAAAACACCTTCTCGCGCTCAGCTACGTGAGGCAAACTCTACGACTCGAAGAGGACGAACAAGCCCGGCTTCCCGGGGAGCGCTTTCTCGGCTTTAGATAACCCCATGGAGAGGGCTTCTTCCTCCCCCACGACTCTGACCACAGCACCCGTTTTCCTGCCTATGTACTCGGACAGCCTCCTCAGGGTGTCGAGCTCTAGGCTGTGATCGACCCTCACCACCTCCTTGTCTAGTTGCCCCGACTTCCAAGCCCTGTATACTTCGGACACCAGCCTCTCCTTACCAGCGCCGACCGTGCTAGACACCTCCCTTATCACATCTCTTAGCTCCAAGCCCTTCATTGCCAACTCTAAGACCCTCCTCTTCCACTGGGACGCCACTATCACGTAGACCTCGCGGGGCTTCCTACCCACGGCTCCCAGGATGTTCTTTACGTCCTCGACTACCCTCTCCACCTCGTTGATCAGCGCTTCGGCGGCATCGTCGAAGTAGGCCTCGTATCCGCTGGGCCAGCTACTGGTCGACAGGAACCCGCTACCGCCCATTCTACTCCACAACTCCTCCGTCAAGTGCGGGATTACAGGGTTGAGGACCTTAAGCCAGTCCTGTAGTACATACTTCACGTCGCAGGGTAGGAACCCTCTCATATCCCTGTACCTGTCTATGAGGTTCAGCACGTTGAAGAACACGTTCTGGACGTAGTCCCTAATCTGGTAGGCCTCGACCGCCTCCTCGCCGGCTTTAACGAGCCTGTAGAACCTGCTCTTAAACCACCTCGACAGAACGTCCTCGCCTACGTCGACGCACCTCCCCTCTATTAGGTCGAGGGCGAGCCTGGTGAACTTCTGTAGGAGGTCCGCCGTGGCCGACACGTCCTTCTCCCTCCAGTCCAAGACCGTGTCTAGGCTGGCCGCCCAGGCGATGTAGAGCCTGAACAGGTCGGAAGAGTACTTTTCGGCTATATCCCTCAGGTTGATCACGTTTCCCTTGCTCTTGCTCATCTTCGCGCCCTCCCTGATGACGGGCTCGTTGAGCGTTATCGCGCGAGGCCAGTACTTCTCTGGGAAGATCACGGCGTGGTGGATCAGGTAGAAGGAGAGGTGGTTCGATATGTGGGGCGTCGACGTGTGCCTCAGGTCAACGGGGTACCAGTACTCGAACTCCCTTCTCAGCTCGTCGAGGAGCTCCGGTCTAAGCCCCGTCTCAGCGGCTACTCTCTCCCTCTCGCCCTGGCCCAGGAAGACGTAGTCGAAGAACTCAGGTCTCAGGTTCTCCGGCTTGACGCCGGCCTGCCTCAGCTTGTGGACGATGGTGTAGAAGGCCATGTATATCGTCGAGTCGCTCAGGCTCTCGATGATCCACTCCTCGTCGAAGGGTAGCCTCGTGCCGATACCCCTCTTCCTGGCACAGGGCCTCTTCTCGAGCCAGTTTATCGCGTCAACGAACGCCTTCTTGTACTTCTCCGGCTTGACGACGAGCCTGTTCTCGATGTAGTCTAGCAGGGTCTTCTTGAGGCTCTCGCTGGTGTAGTCGAGGAACCACTGGTCTACGATCTTGGCTACTATGATCTCACCACCGGCCCTACACCTAGCCTTCCTGTTGAGCTCCAGGAACCTTATTGCGTCGCCCCTCCCGATCAGTAGCTGCTTGACGATTTCCCTCGCCTCTCTGACCGGCTTCCCCTCCACGAGCGGGTCCTTGACAAGCATACGGCCTTTGTAGAACTCCTCCTTGTAAACTATGCTAGTAGCCTCCTCGAGCCTCTCGTCGTACTGGTCCTTTATCCCCATTGACTCGACTACCAACTGCGCGTAGTGCCCTTCCACGCCTGGGACGTCAATGATCTTGATCGGGCTTATCGAGTCCACTAGTGAGGGGTCCAGGCCGTACCTGGACAGGAGGCTCTTGTCCTTCTTCAGGTCGTTCAAGGCTACGTAGTCGTAGGGGGCGTCGCTCGGCTCGGAGTACACAACGCCTGTCCCGAGGTCGGGGTCCACGAACCACGCTGGCAAGACTACGAGCTCTTGCCCGAGCGGGCTCCTGGCCTTGCGACCCAGGAGACCGCTTCCCGGTAGTTCCTCAAGGACCTCGAACTCCAGCTCGGGGTACTGGTGCTTGAGCTTCACGAACGCCTTCTCGGAGGTGATGTAGACCTCCTGGCCCATCTTGAACCTAACGTACTTGGCCTCCGGGTTGACCCATAGATTCGTCGCCCCGTACAGCGTCTCGGGTCTAAGCGTCGCTGCCAAGAGCACGTCCCCGCCGTCCACCAGCCTGAACTTGACACCAGTGTACTCCACTATCTCGACGGGGTTCACGTCGGCGTCCTCTATGTCGTCCTCCCCTTCCGGCTGCTTGTGGAGTAGGCAGTAGGTGACGTAGTGGCTCCCCCGCGTCAAGAGCCCCTTCTCCCAGAGCTTCAGGTACTGCCATTCCACGAACTTGTTGTACAGCGGCTCGCCCGTGTGGAACTTCCTCCTCCAGTCTATGCTGTAGCCCAGGGCGTCGAAGTCGACGTGGACGTTCTCTGCGAAGAACTCCGCCAACTTGAGCGGGTCTTTGAAGGACTCGAGGGTCTCCTTCACCTTCTCTTCGTCGCTGAGGTACATCCTCACGTAGGACTCGTACCTGGCTATTACCTTTTTGTCCCCTCTCGAGATCATCTCGGATATCGCTACAATAGGTGTACCAGTGATGTGGAAGGCCATTGGGAACAGGACGTTATAGCCGCGGAGACGCTTGTACCTGGCTATAATGTCGCCTATCGTGTAAGTCCTACCGTGGCCTATGTGGAGAGGGGCGTTGGTGTACGGGTATGGAACGGTTATGAAGAACTTAGGCTTGGCGGGGTCCGGCTCAGGCTCGAAAACGTGGCTCTCACGCCACAGCTTCTGCCACTTCCTCTCGACACTCCTGAGCCACTCCAGGAACTCGTTAGAGCCCTGTTGCAAGCCTCACACCGAACTTGGCTAAGGTAATTATATGAACCGATAAGGAAATATAATCGTAGTGCCGTGGTAATCCGGTAGTCCGGTATGAAGGTTTCGATCGTTGTTCCGACGTACAATGAGAGAGACAACATACCGGCGCTCCTGAGGAGGATCGACGGGGCGATCAGGCCGCATGGATGGGATTACGAGGTCGTAATTGTGGACGACAACTCGCCGGACGGCACAGCAGAGCTGGCTCAGCAGCTCAGCGGCCTCTACCCGGTCAAGGTGATAAAGAGACCTGGGAAGCTAGGGCTCGCCTCCGCGGTCGTCGAAGGGGTGAAGCACGCGGACGGGGACCTCGTCGTTGTCATGGACGCAGACCTCCAGCACCCACCCGAGGTGATCCCTCTGATCGTGGAGAAGCTCTCGCGGTGCGACGTCGTAGTAGCATCGAGGTATGCAAAAGGCGGAGGCGTGATGGGCTTCCCTTGGTACAGAAGGTTGATGTCGAGGGGCGCCGCCGTTATCGCCTGGCTCTTCATCCCCGAGTCGCGCAAGACGAGCGACCCTATGTCGGGTTTCTTCGGCTTTAGGAGACGGGTGATCGGAGACTTTGACACGGTTGAGCCGAGGGGCTACAAGGTTCTACTGGACTTACTACGGAGGGCTCGGCAAGCGAAGGTGTGCGACCAGCCGTACGTGTTTACATCGAGAGAGAAAGGCAAGTCTAAACTGGGCCTTAAAGTGATCTCGGCATACATCCGCCATGTCTTGAAGCTAGCTTTCTCCGAACTGTAGGCGTTGAGTCAGGTACTTTATGTCGCTCACCAGCTCTACTATGTCCAGGAGGTAGCCCCTGACCCTGTAGAGGTTATCGTAGATGAAGAAGTAGTTAGGGTTAGAGGCGATTATGTGCTTGTTGGTCTCCTCCGCCTTCTTCACGTTCTCGTACTCTACATTCAGTAGGCTGGAGAAGTCCTTCCCGCTCTTGGAGGCGTAGAGGTTCATAACCTTGTCGCAGAAGTCTGCGAGCGTGTTGATGTGGTTCAGCGTCGCCTCCCTCACCCTCTCGTCTAGCCTACCGTCGAGGTCGCTCAGGTCCCTCGCGAGGAAAGCGACGTGGTCCACAGCCCTCTCGAGGTTCCTGAGAATGTTGTAGTACACGTTCACCTCCGCAAACGACCTAAACCCGATGTCCTTCGGCAGGATCTCGCCCATGAACACCTTGTTGAACACCCTCAGCCCGTAGAGGGTCAGCTTGTCCACCAAGCTGTCTCTCTCGGCGATCTCCAGGTATGCGTCTCTCCCTGCTTCTTTGGCGATAGCATTGGAGAGGTCCTGAAGCATCATCCTAAGTATCCTGAACACTCTTAGGATGATCTCGTCGACGCCTATGCTGAAGTCGCCTGCCACGTTCTTGACCACGTACTCGAACTGGCTCGTCTCGACTATCTCTAGCCCGATCGTTTTGTTGATGAGCTCTCTCACCACACTCCTTGCGTAGTCGGCTGAGCACCTCCCGCAGTTGATCTTTATCTCGTCGTAGCCCGCGAGGTAGGCTGACACTAGTTGTATCATGTCGTAGGCGCGGAGGCCGCTCAAGTAGAATGTGTAGGACTTCTCGAAGCTCCTCCTAGACTGCACGGGGCTGATCTTCAGGCTCAAGTCTGGCAGTATCTCTATGACGACCTCGTCGTGCTGCTTGAGGTTGTGTAGCCTAGCCCAGTCCTTAGGTAGCGATACCATGTATGTAGAGCCGCTCATCACTTGAATTCTTCTCTTGAACAACGCCCTCGATTAATTATCGCAGTAGAGGGTTAAATACTTTAAAGGGTGTTTAAAGGTTAACAAGGCTAAACATATTAACAGCATAGACTATATGCTATAACCATGAACGTAAAGAGGAAGATCTCGATCACGATTGCTCTCCTGCTAGGCCTCGAGGCCCTCTTGTTCATACTCATAGTTGTATCAAAATAACGCCGAACGCCCTTCCTCCACTAAAGTC